>JAPLJE010000373.1:0-3736 GCA_026388755.1 Deltaproteobacteria bacterium
GTGAGTCCGGATCGACTCGACAGCCTGAAACGTTCTTATGGCATCCATGTCACAGAGGACAATTTCAGCCTTTTTTCAGCCTGCGATATTGTGATCCTGGCTGTAAAGCCGCATCATGTCGGGACCATCCTCTCAGGCATTGCCGCCGGCAAGGATTACCGGATCGTCAACCGGAAGCTGGTTATATCCATTGCCGCCGGCATAACCATATCGAAAATCGAAAATTGCCTCTATCCTCCCCTGGATGCCACCAGCCGCAGCCGGCTTCCCATCATCCGGGTGATGCCCAATACGCCTTCCCTGGTTCTGGCCGGCATGTCCGGCATGAGCCCCAATGGCCATGCAACGTCTGATGACCTGGCGACCGCGGAAAGAATCCTGAAGGCAATGGGAAATGTGATTGAATTCAAGGAAGCGGATCTGGACGCCGTGACCGCCGTGTCCGGCTCCGGCCCGGCCTATGTATTTTATTACATTGAATCCATGATTGAAGCAGGCGTTAAGTCCGGCCTTTCATCAGCGGATGCCTCTGAACTGGTCCTGACCACCATCAAGGGGGCGGTCAAGCTTCTGGAGGACCGGGGAGATTCCCCCGAGCATCTTCGCCGGCTGGTCACCACGCCGGGCGGGACCACGGAGGCTGCCCTGAAAGTGCTTGAAACCCGGCATTTTAAGCAGGCCATCGTGGATGCCATCGCTGCTGCCACCGAAAAAGCGCGGGAAATCGGCAGCAGGTAGTGTAACCGATCGGTTTAGATACGCTCATAAATAAATCGTCTGAATTGATCCTTAAACCCTTAAAAGAGTGAGTCCATGTTTGCAGAAACCATTAGCTATCCGGCAGCCCTTCTGGCCGGTCTCTTATCCTTTTTTTCCCCTTGTATTTTGCCGCTTATTCCCGCATACTTTGTTTTTATCAGCGGCTTTACACTGGATGAACTGACCGGATGCGAAAACGGTATTCGAAAAAAAGTTATTCTTTCGACCATCGCTTATGTATCGGGGTTTTCATCCGTCTTTATCCTGATGGGCGCATCTGCGTCTTTCCTGGGAAGTTTTATCCAGACTTACAGCACCCCCATTCGCATCATCGGCGGGGTCCTGATCATGTTTCTGGGCCTTCACCTGACCGGTTGGCTGCGTTTCAATGCACTAGAATTTGAAAAACGCGTGCATCTGGATAAAAAACCCATTCATTTTATGGGAACATTTTTGGTGGGAATGGCGTTCGGGGCTGGCTGGAGCCCCTGCATCGGTCCTCTTCTGGGTTCCATTCTGATTATTGCCGGCAGCAAGGAAACCGTTCTGGAAGGGATTGCGCTTTTAAGCGTCTATTCATTGGGACTGGCCATTCCGTTTATGGCCCTGTCCATGTTCATCGATGTCATGCTGGCATTTTTAAAAAAAGCAACACGTGCATTGAAATATTTCAATCGAATCGCCGGTATTCTCTTGATTTTGGTGGGACTGTCGCTTGTACTGAATAAAATGATTTTTTTACCCTGACACCTTCGCAATCTTCAACTACAAGGATATTATCCATGAATCGCATTTTCGTCTTTTTCCTCCTGAGCCTGACAGTATTGATGACAACCTTTCCTTCGAGGAGTCTCTCTGCCGAAACCATCAAATGGTATTCCTACGATGAGGGAATGACTTTGGGAAAAAGTCAGCATAAAAAGATATTTATCAATTTCTTTGCCGATTGGTGCGGCTACTGTACAAAAATGGACAAGGGAACTTTTGTGGACCCAGAGATCGTATCCTATCTGAGCAAGAACTTTATTTCCATCAAAGTGAATTCCGACAGGGAAAACGCATTGGCCACCCGATATAAGGTCCGCGGGCTGCCATCCAACTGGTTTGTTTCAGAAACCGGAGACCAGATTGGAAACTATCCGGGATATATTCCGGCGGACAATCTCCTGCCGATATTAAAATTCATTCAAACCGACAGTTACAAACAAATGGCATTCAAGGATTTCATGAAAGTCAAGTAAGATGGCTTTATGGAATTTTTTAAGCACCCGGAGCGCACAAGGGAGGATGTTCATTAATACATCGTGTTTAAAAACTATTGTTGACACCGCGGCTCACCCGGGGCCCCCTGAAGACGGCCGGTATCAGTCCACCAGCGTATTCCTGCTGGTTTTCGGTAAGACCAAACCCCAGATTCTCGTGATTCAGAAGGCGGACACCGAAGGCTATCCCTGGCGCAATCAGGTAGCACTGCCGGGCGGACATATTGACCCGGAGGATGACAGCGCAATGGATGCCGGATTTCGGGAATTAAAGGAAGAACTCGATATCTCGCGGGACCAGGTGGATTATGTGGGAAGCCTGGGACATTTTCAAACGATCAACCATAAAGACATTCAGGTTTTTGTAGGCTTATGGAATGGAAATGGGATCATCCGGCACAATCCGGATGAAATCTCCAGAACGCTGAAAATTCCGCTGGAAACGCTGGTGAACATCCATATATCTCAGGGCTATCATGGAAGGCTTCCGGATGTATTCACCCTGCTCTATCCTTACCAGGATGTCACCATCTGGGGAGTTACCGCCAAAATACTTCACCATTTTATCGAGGTCCTCTACCCGCACCTGGCCGGCATCACCTATCGATCCGCTGAACATAGCGATTGATCAATCGTACGGAAATGGACACAAAGACCACCAGACCCATTGCGAACAGCAGCCCCGGAATCCAGAGATATTCCC
Source organism: Deltaproteobacteria bacterium (assembly GCA_026388755.1). Classification (GTDB taxonomy): domain Bacteria; phylum Desulfobacterota; class Desulfobacteria; order Desulfobacterales; family Desulfatirhabdiaceae; genus RAAP-1. The sequence goes on from JAPLJE010000373.1 coordinate 2,725, forward strand.
GGTAAGCCGGAGTTTCATAAGCAACATGAATTCCGCAAACTCCAAAAAACAGGACAAATCCTGCAAACAACAGCGTTGCGAAACAAACAATTTCGGAATCGTACCAGGGAAGAATCACCCTTCGGTAAACGGGTTTGGGATCCAGCAGCATCGGTATTCTTTCTGGCCTGTGGCGTAAAAAGGTTGAGATCAACGTGTTTCGTTGCGGCGGGAAAGTATGGTGGTTTATAGGGGTTTCATCCGGAAAAATCAAGCATCGATATTTGAAGAAAGGCAAAACAAGCCATGCGATACATTTTCATTCCCCTGGTGATGCTGGTAACCGTCATTTTGGCTTCGGGCTGCGCCTCACCCGCCAAAAAAACCTTGATCACCAGTCTGAATATGGAATTCGGGGCAAATTCTCTCTTGTCGGGAAAAACCGGAACCCCAGTATCTTATGCGGAAATGCTGAAGGATTTGAAGGAGGCCCAGGTCATTTATATTGGAGAAAACCATACGGATCCGGCCCACCATCGCATTCAGCTACAGGTGATTCAGGATTTGACAGCGCTGCATCAAACGGCTGTGGGTATGGAAATGATCGATTACACCTATCAGCCGGTTCTGGATAACTGGTCTCAAGGGGAACTGAGTGAACAGGCGTTTTTAGAGAAAACCCACTGGTATGCCAACTGGCGCTATGATTTCAACCTTTACCGCAGTATTTTCGAAACGATAAGGGAAAAACACCTTCCCCTTATCGGACTGAACCTGCCGTTTCACATTCCCCCCAAAATCGCCGTTGGCGGCATCGACAACCTGTTAGCCGAAGATGCCGCGCACCTGCCGCAAACCATTACCCTGACCGATCCGGATCATCGTGCTTATGTTGAAAACATTTTCAACATGCATAAGCTCATGGGAAGAGAGAATTTCGAATATTTTTATGCCGCCCAGTGCACCTGGGAAGATTCCATGGCTTAAGCCATTGCCAGGAACCTTAATCAGCACAAAATGATCGTTCTGGCTG
>JAPLJE010000373.1:3776-7952 GCA_026388755.1 Deltaproteobacteria bacterium
CAAAAAATTCGGCATTCCGAACCGGGCCTTCAGCCGGACCCAGGCACCGTTTAAAACCCTGTATCTGGGCCCTGTCGGCAGCACGATTGAACTTTCTTATGGCGATTATATCTGGATTACCGGAACCGAGGAATTGAAAAAATAGCCGCCACAATTCTCGAAATTAATTAGTCGCCTGTTTCCATCCTTCTGACTCCTGACTCCTGACTCCTTTTAAAATATCACGATTCAACTTGATCATCGGATAAATTTTAGATAATATTTTGAATTCAATAAAATTTATCTTAACGACTTCGGAAGAAGCCCATCTGTGATTGCTGAGGCTGATAAATGTCCCTTAACTCCAATGGCTACAAATCGCTTTTGTTACTGGTTGCCGGCGCAAAAGGCGCCATCGGCTCGACCCTTGCGGCAGCCGTTTCCATGTTGAGACATCAACCTGAAAGTGTACTGCCTTATCTGACGACCGCCGGTAAATTTTCCCGGCTTTTTCCCCCGCAGGCGGTTTATCTTGCCGGCTGGGATATCGCTGATCATCCCATGACGACCGCCATCCGTCGGCATGGTGTTTTGCCGGAGGCCATCTGGGAACCTTACCGGGATGAAATCGACCAGGTGAAGATTTTTTCTGCCCCAAGCGTCAACCAGGATCGTACGGCACAGGTTCAACAGATTATTCTGGATATTCAATCCCTGAAAACTCGTTTTCCGGATGCATTCCCGGTTTTTATCAATCTGCTGCCGGCATGCGACGCAGATCCATCGCATGCGCCTGAAACCCTCTCTCAGATCTATGCCAATACCGGCCTATCAGAATTTCCGGATCTTTCTTATGCGATAGCCGCGATTGCTTCCCGAATCCCGGTTGTAAACTTCACGCCCAATCCACTGGAATGCCCGGCTGTGATACAGGAAGCTGAAAAAAATGGCGTTTGCATGGCAGGCTGCGACGGCAAAACCGGACAGACCTATTTCAAGGTGGTTCTGGCATCGGCATTTAAAGCCAGAAACCTTCTGGTGGATGGGTGGTATAGCCTGAATATCCTGGGTAACGCCGATGGAAAGAATTTGATGGATCCGGAAAGGGCGGCCGGTAAACTGGCCAATAAAACCCATCTACTGGATGACATTCTGGGATATCCGGTCGGACAAAAATATGGAACGCCGTCGCACAAGGTTCATATCGACTACTATCCCCCCCGGGGCGATGCCAAGGAAGCCTGGGATGTTATCGATTTTGTCGGCCTTTTTGACCTTCCCATGAGCATTCGCATCAATCTTCAGGGAAGGGATTCCATCCTGGCGGCCCCGCTGGTTCTGGATCTGGCCAGATGGATGGCGGCACTTTCGATGTCTGGGCGAAAAGGTCTGATTCCGGAGCTGGGATTCTATTTTAAAAAACCCATGGGAGACTGTCCGCCGGTTTCTTTTCAGGAACAGCTGAATTGCCTGCAATTGCTTGAAAAAATTTTTTAGTTTTACATAACCACCAATAGCCAGGAAACGATACCATTGCCATGATACTAGGCTACAGCACCAACGCATTTGTTAAATACACTCTGCCGGATTCCCTCAAACGCATCGCCGATCTGAAATTTAAAGGGGTTGAGATCATGTGCGACCGGCCCCATCTTTATCCTCCGGATTACCGGGACTCGGATCTGCTTGAAATCAAAAACACAATTAAGGGACTAGGGCTGAAAATAACAAATCTGAACAGCTTTACCCTGTTTGCCGTCGGCGATACCTATCTGCCGTCCTGGATTGAATCCGATCCCAATCAGCGCAAAATTCGCATTCAACACACCCTGGCATGCCTCGGGATCGCAAAGGAACTGGGCTGCGGCAATATTTCAATTCCTCCCGGCGGCCCCTTGAGCGGCATGTCCCAGGCTGAAGCCATCCGAATTTTTCACCAGGGGCTGGACCAGGTGATTCCGCTGGCTGAATCCCTGAACGTCAAGCTGCTGATCGAACCCGAACCAGACCTGTTGATGGAAAATTCCGCCCAGTTCAAAGCCTTTATTCGCGACATTCGATCTGCCGCGGTGGGCCTCAATTTTGATATCGGCCATTTTTTCTGCGCCGGTGAAGAACCCCATGCGGCATTCGAGGATTTGTTCGAATGGATCGGGCATGTGCACGTCGAGGATATCGCTCCCAGCCGGGTTCACAATCATTTGATCGTGGGCCAGGGCGCCATTTGCTTTTCAAAGATTTTTGAAGCCATGATGCGGTTAGGATATGCCTGCGATATCAGCCTGGAGCTTTACCCATATGCGGAAATGCCGGATGAAGCCGGCCGCAGGAGTCTGGCTTGCCTGCTGCCATTGATGCGGGATGCCGGTCTTATCATCAATTCTGATTGATTTAGGAGACTGCAACATGTTTTTTCCAAAAACCATCTGGCTGAACGACCGCATGGAGCGGGCCCGGCTGATTTCCCGGCTGACCCGTGAAAAGCTGGCCACATACGGATTTTATCAGGTGCCTGAAAATGAAAAAGTGCAATACGTACGAAAACATTTTAATTCGGTTGCCGAATGTTATGACTTGATGAATACCATCCTGAGCTTTGGCATTCATTATGTGTGGAAACGCGCCGCCATTCGCGCGCTGAAGTTAAGGCCCGGAGACAGGGTTCTGGATGTCTGCGGCGGCACCGGGGATCTGTCCATTCTGGCGGCCGGTCAGGTGGGTTCAACCGGAGAGGTGATTCTGTATGACATCAACCGGGACATGATCCTGGCCGGGAAAACCCAGGAAAACCATCTTGCCATTCGAAAGCGAATCCAGTATATTCAGGGCGATATTGAAGCCATGTCGTTTCCCGACAACAGTGTTGATGCCGTGATGGTGGGCTTTGGAATCCGGAATGTCACCCACATGGACAAGGGGTTTAAAGAACTGTACCGGGTCCTGAAACCCGGAGGCGAAATGCTGTGTCTGGAATTTTCCAAACCGGTTTCACCGGTCTTCAGATGGCTGTATGACATGTACTCTTTTTACATCATGCCGTGGCTTGGGCAGTTGATTGCCGGAACCCGCTCAGCCTATATTCACCTGCCGGAAACCATCCGCCTTTTTCCGCTGCCAGCCGAACTTGCCGAACTGCTGGAAGGAATCGGTTTTACAGATGTCACATTCAAGAGACTGACCAACGGCATCGCTGTGATCCACTTGGGCGTGAAACCCAAATAAAAAGATTATGGGATTAAGGAGTTTTCTTGAAAATCAAGTCCGATAAATTGGGCCGCAACAGCCTTTGTCCTTGCGGCAGCGGCCGGAAATACAAAAAATGCTGCGCGTCCAAGGCCCAGGAAACCGGAACTTCCTCGATTTCGTTTCTTAAAAGTGAATACAGCCGAAAATACAAGATCCGGTTCAAAACCCCTGAAGATATCGAAAGCATTCGAAAAGCCGGGCGCCTGGCCCTGGACTCCCTGGATCTGGCGGAATCCATCATCCGGCCCGGTATCACCACGGAAGAGATCAACACACTGGTTCATGAATTTACCGTCAAGAATCACGCCATCCCCGCACCGCTTCACTACCGGGGATATCCCAAAAGTGTCTGCGTTTCGGTCAATGAAGTGATCTGTCACGGCATACCCAGCAGCCGCGTCCTCCAGGACGGAGACATCGTAAATGTGGATGTTACACCTATCTTGAACGGCTATTATGCGGATGCCAACAAGACGTTTTTTGTGGGAACCCCCGGGCCTGATGCTCAAAAAATTGTTAAAGTGACGCGGGAATGTCTGCACCAGGGAATGTCCATGATAAAGCCCGGAAACACCACCGGCCACATTGGATGGGCCATCCAGAACTATGCGGAAAGCCAGGGATGCTCCGTGGTCCGGGAATTTGTCGGACACGGCATCGGGTTTGAATTTCACGAACCGCCGCAGATTCTCCATTACGGCCAGAAAGGCGACGGTTTTCAGCTGTTGCCGGGCATGGTCTTTACCATAGAACCCATGATCAATATCGGCGCCCGGTTTTTACACATTCTTGAGGACAAATGGACGGCTGTGACGGATGACGGCAGGCTCTCGGCCCAGTTTGAACAGACCCTTCTGGTCACGGAAGACGGTTACGAAAGCCTGACGCCGTTTGATTGATGCAGTCTTATTCCCGCGTTACCGTCTCTCCAGGGAACAACTTGAGCTTTCA
>JAPLJE010000373.1:7987-9439 GCA_026388755.1 Deltaproteobacteria bacterium
TAAAAGGCTTGCTGATTCCCATCAGAATGGGGCCGACGGCCTTTGCCCCGCCAATATGAATGAGCAGTTTATAGGCGGCGTTGCCGGCGTCCAGATTCGGAAAGATCAGCACATTGGCCGGCGCACCCAGGCGGTTGAAGGGAAATAACCGGTTCAGTATTTCCTCGGACACGGCAGTATCGGCCTGCATCTCCCCATCGATGATCAGCTCTGGCCTTCGGGTCCGCACAATCTCCACAGCCCGCTCCACGCGTCTGGCATCCGGATGACGGGTGGAGCCGAAATTGGAAAAGGAAATCATGGCCACGATCGGTTTGACATCAAAGAATCCCACCATCTCCGCGGACAGGATCGCAATCTCGGCCAGAACCTCGGAGCTGGGGTGAATATTGACCGTGGTGTCCGCCAGAAACAGGGTACGGCCCCTGAAAATCAGCATATAAAGCCCTGCGACCACGGAGACACCAGGCCTTCGGGGAATGACCTGAAGCACCGGCCGGATGGCATCCGGATAGGATCGGTTGATGCCGTGAACCTGGCCATGAACCAGGCCTTCCCTGACCATCATGGCACCGAAGGTATACCGGTTTCGCAGCTGCCAGCGGGTTTCCGCAGGCGACCAGCCTTTTCTGGCCCGTGATGCAAAGAGTTTTTCGGTGAATTCCACATATAGCGGGCTTTTCAGGTGATTCAGAATTTCAACGCCATCCAGGGAAATATTCATATCCCTGGCCAGAAACCGGATCTCCTCCTCATGCCCCAGCAGAAGGGGCTTTGCAATGCCTTCCTTGACCACCTGAGCAGCTGCCCGCAGAATCACCGGATGATTGCCTTCCGGCAGCACAATCCGTTTGGGGTTTTGCTGGGCCGTAAAGATAATTTTCCGCATCACTTCCCGCTCCGGCCCCAGCTTGGTTTCAAGCTCCTGAATATAGGCCGCATGACTTGGAAGCGCCACCCTGGCCACTCCGCTGTCCACGGCTGCATTGGCCACTGCCGGCGTCACTTTAAGCAATACCCGGGTATCCAGCGGTTTGGGAATGATATAATCCGGACCAAAGCGCATGGGCTTTCCGCCATACGCCCGAATCACCGAATCCGGCACATCCTCCCTGGCCAGTTCCGCCAGGGTCCGAACCGCAGCCACCTTCATTTCGGTGTTGATGGCCTTGGCCCGCACGTCCAGCGCGCCTCGGAAAATAAACGGAAAGCACAGCACATTGTTGACCTGATTCGGATAATCGGACCTGCCTGTTGCCACAATGGCATCCGGCCGGATAGCCTTGGCCTCATCATAACTGATTTCGGAATCCGGATTGGCCAGGGCGAATATAATGGGTTTGTCCCGCATCAGGGAGAGCATCTCCGGAGTAAATGCGCCCTTGACCGAAAGACCCACCAGGACATCCGCTCCCTTGACCGCATCCATCAGGGTCCGCATGGGGGTGTCCA
>JAPLJE010000429.1 GCA_026388755.1 Deltaproteobacteria bacterium
ATCATGATCGCCCGGGGGGATCTTGGCGTTGAGGTTCCTTTCGAGCAGATTGCAGTGGTGCAAAAAAGACTGATGCACCTGGCGAACATGCACGCAAAACCCGTTATCACTGCAACCCAGATGCTGGAGTCCATGACGGACAATCGCCGTCCCACCCGGGCCGAGGCCACGGACGTGTCAAACGCCATCCTTGACGGAACCGACTGCGTCATGCTCTCGGGAGAATCCGCAATGGGGAAATATCCCGTGGATGCCGTGATCACACTGGCTAAAATCGCCGCCGCCGTGGAGCCGCATCGACCCACTTTAACGGTAAAAGAACTATATCCGGGAATCAACCTTGCCGGCAAACTTCGTCCCGCTCATCTGATTGCATTAAGCGTGGAAACCTGCCTGGAATATATGCTGCCGGCTGCTGTTTTCGCACCGACCCATAGTGGCGAAACCGCCAGAAAGATTGCCGGCTTCCGTCTGCCGGTCTGGACCATTGCGGTCAGCTCGCTGAATTCAACGTGTCAGGCCCTTCAGTTTTCGCAGGGCGTTTATCCGGTACACGAACCCGAACACCCGGACGACTGGAATGCCTACGCCCGCAACTGGCTGTTGGAACACGAGCTCCCCGGGAATTTCGCCCTGCTCACCGAAGGCCCTTCATCAAAGTACCCAAAGGCAAACAACAGACTGGAGATTATTGATCTGATGCGATGAGCATTGCCAATGAGGCCGTCTTTTGGTGTCTGTGTTCAGTTATGCACAACAATAAAATAGGAGGATTATTATGAAAAAGGTGTTGATTCGGACATGTCTGTGGTTGCTTGTTCTGTCACTCATGGTTCCTGCTGGCGGGTTTGCCCAGGACACCGGATCGGCACCACCGGTGTTCCGGCAGGAGGAACTGGATCAAATGCTGGCGCCGATCGCTTTATACCCGGATTCGCTTTTAATTCAGGTGCTCATGGCCGCCACCTATCCCCTGGAAGTGGTGCAGGCGGCCCGATGGGTCAACCAAAACCCGAACCTGAAAGGAGAAAATCTGGCTACCGCTCTGGACCAGAAGTACTGGGATCCCAGCGTGAAATCATTGGTGAACTTTCCCTCTGTTCTGGCCATGATGAACGATAAACTGGAGTGGACCCAGAATATCGGAGATGCTTTTCTGGGACAGAAAGATCAGGTGATGGCCACGATTCAGGACCTTCGAGCCAAAGCCCAGGCTCAGGGAACCCTCAAAACAACGAAAGAGCAGGTGGTGGTGGTTCGGGAAGAGACGATCGTGATCGAACCCGCGAGCCCTCAGGTCGTCTATGTCCCGGCTTACAATCCAATGGTGGTGTATGGCCCCTGGTGGTACCCGGCTTACCCACCCTATTATTATTATCCTCCGGGTTACGCTGTTGCCACCGCCGGCTTTGTTTCCTTCGGTGTTGGCGTGGCCTGCGGAGCTGCCTGGGGTTATGCCTGGGGAAGCGTCAATTGGGCCAATCATCAAGTATACGTAAATCCGGCTCAGAACGTCACGATCAACAACACTTTCACACAGAATAACGCAAACATCAATGTCAATAGAAATGTCAATAACACCTTTAACCAGGCTAACATCAACGCACAGAATACCGTTAATTCGGGACAGGGGGGCTCGGGACAGAGAACTTCGGGACAGGGATCTACTCAATGGCAGCATGACCCGAGCCACCGGAAAGGCGTCGCGTACAAGGACCCCAGCGTGCGTCAGCAGTTTGGACAAACGGGGAATGCTGGAGCAAATGCCAGAAAAGATTTCAGGGGATTTGACCAGGGCAGCCAGAATCTGTCATCCGGTCAGCAGAGAAAGAATACGACTGCCGGCAAAGACAGTATGGGTCAGAATCAACAGACTTCCGGTCAAAGAAAGAGCACTTCTTCCTCGAACTTGGGTGGAAATCAGCAATTCAAGGGAAAAAGCACGGACGGTGCTCAGCGTATGGGTTCAACGACACCGCAGAACCGATCTTCCGGCGCCATTGAGAATTTCAACCGTAGTGGCAGTGATGTTAAACACCAGAGTGATCG
>JAPLJE010000786.1 GCA_026388755.1 Deltaproteobacteria bacterium
CTCGTCCAGCAACGGATTTTTACCGAAAAAAACCCCCACATCGATGTCTCCCCCCGGACGGACGTTCCCGCCCACTGCAGAACCAAATATCCAGGCAGCCACAACATTCCCGTCACGGGACATGCAATGCGATATCGATTCCCAGTCAATCGACATCGATTGCCTTTCTGACATAAGCGAGTGTTTCATTACGAAATCGCTCAAAATCCACCAGCCGCCGATTTACCATATCCACCAAAACGGCATTATCCACATACTCGTAACGATGCACCACAAAATTTCGGAATTGAACCATTTTATAATAGGCATCGTATCGGCCAAGAATCCCCATTAGAACCGCCCGATCCACGGCATCCCTGCCCGTTGTCGCCGGCGCCTGACCACTGAGTGAAAGAAGCCGCTGACAAACGTCGATTACAATTGCGACCAGTATTTGCAGACTTCTCTCCACAGCCCTTTTGGTTAGCCAATCCTGCTCCAGTCCCTGAATTGTCAGCAAGCCGAGCGAACGCAGCTCAATCAATATGGTATCAAGATTTTGAAGTTCTTGGGCAATCACACCGTTGATCATTTCAGAATCAATCCATTCTCGTTGTATCGACGGGAGGATCAGCATCAGCATATAGCTCCGCCCGGTGAGTTATATATATCCATGCTCGATAATTATACGTCCTGCCACTATTTTTGCAACAGTAATATCTATAGGGGTCCCCGCAACCACATTTCTGGAAGACAGTGCATGTCTTTTTCGACACACAAAATTCATTAGATCTCCGTCAGGTAGGAATCGTGTGCGGCTGCCAGATTCTTGATACCGGATCCGAAGCGACCGGCTGCCGCCATTGCCCGTTTCCTGCGGTGCTCATCTCCTTCACCATTTCGCAATTCTGACTTTTTTATTGACACAATTGTCTGAATCATGAATAAGAATCATTATAGATGGAGATAACTTTGATCCACTCCATGACTTTTTTCAAATCCATCACTCAGGAAAGGAAAACAGATGTCAAACGTTGTAAAAAAACAGGTCTGCAAATGTGTAAATTGCGGAAATGAAGCTGAAATGGAAATCACCTGCACGCTTCCGGATGCGCCTTCACCAAAAACGGCTGACCCAAAAACTCAGTCAACCGAGCCTAAAAAAATCAAGGGCACGGCCACCTGCAAGCATTGCGGTAACGAAGCCGACATGTGGATTGACTATTGATGACTTCGCAAAAAGTCCATCTACTTCGTTGCGCGGCATTCTTCGTCATTGCGGCGTACCCAAAAGTACGCCTCACTCCTCAGAATTTGCGCGCCTCGCATCTGGAGCTTTTTGCAAAGTCATCCAAATTATGTAAGGCGCCAGGTGCATTATGGACGACTGCAAGATTATTCTGAATACCGGCCTACGCGGCGTCAAGATCGCACAGACCCGCATCAGCGATGTGGACGGAGACGCCGGCAGGCTGATTTACAGAGGTTATCTGATTCAGGAACTGGCATCCCGGGCTACGTTTGAGGAAGTCGCATATCTGCTGTTGTTTGAAAAACTGCCATCTCGAACCGAGCTCCTGGATTTCAAGGGTCAACTTTCCCGGGAACGTGAGGTGCATGCGGACCTGATTGCCGCGCTCAAAACCCGTCCGGCAAATGCTCTGGCGATGGACATTCTCCAGGCCGCGGTCTCCATGCTGGCCAACCATGATCCCGAGCTGCCACAGTCTACGCAAGATGGCTCCATCCGCATGGCCATTCGCCTGATTGCCAAAACAGCCACTCTCGTTGCCGCATGGCACCGGATTCGACACGGCCTGGAACCCGTTATGCCCGATCCCCGGCTGGATCATGCGGCCAACTTTCTGTATATGCTGAAAAAAGAAACCCCGGATCCGGAAATCGCCAGATTTCTGGATGTCTGTCTGATTCTTCATGCCGAGCATTCATTTAACGCCTCGACATTTGCCGCACGCGAATTGGCTTCCACCCGGGCCCACATGTATGCGGCGGTTTCGGCGGCAATCGGATCTTTGTCCGGAGAGCTTCATGGCGGCGCCAATGCCCGGGTCATGGATATGCTGCTGAAGATCGGCACGCCGGATGCGGTGGAATCCTATGTACAGACCGAGTTTGCGGCCGGCCGGAAAATCATGGGACTGGGTCATGCGGTTTACAATGTGGATGACCCCCGCGCCTTTATTCTGGCTCCCATGTCCAAGACCATGGGAGAGAAAATCGGCGATACCCGCTGGTACGATATTTCCAGGCTTCTGGAAACCCGGGCCAAGGCCGCGTTTAACCAGCGAAAAGGCATGGATATCGTGGTGAACGTTGACTTTTACAGTGCGTCTCTGTATTATGCCATGGGAATTCCATTGGATTTGTTTACACCGGTTTTTGCCGTTTCCCGGGTTGCCGGGTGGGTGGCGCATGTGATTGAGGAACAGTATGCCGGCGCTTCGACTAAGCCTGTTCTCTACCGCCCTGAATCCGAATATGTCGGGGACTACTGTGGACCAGAGACCTGCGCCTTCACACCCATCGAAACCCGCTCATCAAAAGGACAATGAATTGTGTTAAACGACACACTACTCCGAATGACCCGTCAGCGCCAGGTGATTCTTCAGGAACTTCGAAAAGTCAAGACCCATCCCAGCGCCGACGAAGTCTATGAAATGGTCCGGCGGCTTCTTCCCCGTATCAGCCTGGGAACGGTTTACCGGAATCTGGAGATCCTTTCGGAATTGGGAGAAATCCAGAAAATTGAAATCTGCGGCAAACTCAAGCGCTTTGACGGGAACACCCGGGATCATTACCATCTGAGGTGCCTGAACTGCCATCGCATTGATGATGTTCCGGAGAACATTCACTTTGATTTCAATTCGTCGGTGAATTCAGAAACCGGATACGCCATCTCCGGACATCGACTGGAATTTGTGGGACTCTGCCCCGAATGCTCGGAACAGCAAAGCAGCCGTTTATCCCAGAAGATTCAGTCCCTGAATTTTCACTCCCAGCCGCTTTATGGATAAAGCGGTCGGCCGGACTGACGGAAGCGAATCCTCTCTTGCAGGATTATGAGGCTGACAAGTTTTCTTGACAGAAACCTTCTGTCATAATATAAAAATCGCCAACTGCGTTCAGATTCAGCAGGCGAACCGTAAATTGGAGATTGGTGAACCAAACAACTTTTTTTATCAATGGGAGGAAACACATGGCAGACTATTTAATCAATATTTTCATGAATGACGAAAAACAGAAGAAACTCGACGGCGCGGGACTGGCAGATCAGATCAAGGCAGTCGGTGGGAAGAAGGCCATTCAGGTCCCCGTCAGCGACAAAGAATATAAAAAACTTGTCAAGGGCTTCCCGGATCTTGTGTTCGATGCTTCCAATGCCTGCGTCCTTCCTGAAAAGGCTGAAACCACGCTACTGGATATTATCTGCAACATGAAAACCATTGACGTCATGAAAGTGGCGATTATGAAGATTTACAGCCCCCTTGCAGGCAAGGCCCCCCGGTCTGCAATGCGTTAATGCTGACGGCGGGTTGCCCGCAATGCCCGCTGCCTCGTTTCATTTAAGGGAATAAGCCCGCAGCTTGTTCCCTTTTTTTTATATGAAAGTCATAAATAAACCAGCGAATCCCAGAATAGCAAATATGGTATTCCGAATGTCGAAGGCTATATGAAACTCATTGATTTAAGCCACCCGCTTTTCGACAGCATGCCGGTTTATCCCGGCTCGGAATCGCCGGTTTTTGAGACTGTGGCCACCGTCAGCCATGAAGGGTATGCTGAAAAGCGGATTACCCTCTTCTCTCACACCGGCACCCACCTGGATGCACCTTCCCATATCCTTTCATGGGGCCTGTCTCTGGATCGGCTACCGGTGGATCATTTTGCCGGATCGGCATCGGTTCTGGATTTTTCTTCTGATTCGGGGCGGTCAATTGAGATTGACGATCTGATACCCTATCGTTATCTTATTCAAAACAGCGATTTTGTTTTGATCCATACCGGCTGGAGCCGACACTGGGGTCTCGCCGCCTATTATACCGGATATCCGATATTGTCCGGGAATGCCGCAGACTGGATTTGCGGATTCAGCCTGAAAGGACTGGGGATTGATGCTATTTCAGTAGATCCGCTACATTCCCCGGAGCTTCCGGTTCATCGCCGGCTGCTGGAACAGCAGGTAATCATTGTCGAGAACTTAACCCGGCTGCAGGACCTGCCGCAATCCGGGTTTACATTTTTTGCCTTGCCGCTTCGGATCCAGGATAGCGACGGATCGCCGGTTCGGGCGGTTGCCATGATATAAGGAGGAAATATGTTCGGTATATTTTATCGAATTGCGACAATGGGTTTTGTGGTGTTTTTTTTATTAACCGGATCGGGTATGGCCGAAGAAAAAAAAGACATGGGCGGATGGGAAAGAAACAGTAAATATGATAAACTCTATGTCCCCAGCGGCCGGGACAGTATTAAGGGAATTGTCACCGGATTCAAGGAAATCATTCCTTTTCCGGGCATGTCTCCCGGAGTTGCGCTTCTGGTCAAGGATCCGGACGGCGATATTGTCACGGTTCATCTGGGGCCCCGCTGGTTTATCGATCCTGCAGCCACCGGCATTCGAAAGGATGATAAGGTCAAGATCAAAGGCGCGTGGGTGGAACTCAACAATGAAGATATCGTGATCGCTTCCAAGATCTCAAAAGGGGATTTCTTTGAATACAAGGTCCGCCTGACAAAGGATGGAACGCCATTCTGGACTCTAAGCAAGGAAGACCTGGAACGGGAAAGAGCCGAAAGCCAGAAGCGGTAGGAAAAGGGAAAATGGTATGACATCTAC
>JAPLJE010000510.1:0-1774 GCA_026388755.1 Deltaproteobacteria bacterium
CCCTGATCATGATCGAACACCGGCTCAGAGAGTTGTTTCGGGTGGCGAACCGGATCTTGGTGCTCAATTTCGGGGAAAAGCCCGCCGAAGGAAGTTCGGAAGCGGTCATGGCCGATGAGCGGGTCAAAGAGGCGTATTTCGGATCCAAGAAGGTTGAGGAGATTATGAGACATGCTTGAAGCGACCGGACTGATGGTGTTTTACGAAAATATGCTGGCGCTCAACAATATCAATATCCGGTGCGGGGTCAACCAGATCGTGGGGGTCTTCGGCGCCAACAGCGCCGGCAAATCGACACTGATGTACACCTTATCTGGCATTATGCAGGATATTCAAAAAAAAGAAGCCATGGCCGGCGGCCAGCGGATCACGCTTATGGGCGAGGTCCGGTTCATGGGCGAAGATATTTCCAATCTAAAACCCAGCCGGCGGGCACGCAAAGGGATCGTGCTCTGCCCGGAAAGGCGGCGCATATTTAATGAAAGCAGCGTACTTGAAAATCTTAAAATCGGCGGATACCTGGCTTCACCATCCGAGGCCCGCAATACGCTCGAATATGTATTCAACATTTTTCCGCCCCTTGAAAAACTTAAAAAGCGCATCGGCGGTTTCCTGAGCGGGGGCGAACAGCAGATGCTGGCGATCGGCCGGGCATTGATGGCTCAGCCCAAAATCCTGCTTCTGGACGAACCGCTTATGGGCTTGAGCCCTTTGATGCAGGCCGAACTGATTCTTGCCACCAAGGGGATTTGTGATGACATGAAGCTATCGGTCATCATTACCGAACAATATGCCCGGCCTGTGCTGCCGATCGTGGATTACGCATATATCCTTGAAAACGGATCGGCGGTAATGGAAGGCAGCAAGCAAGCGCTTATGGACAACCCGGACGTGCGCTCCGCTTATTTCGGGATCGAGGAGTCGTATGAATGAAAGAGACGCTGACACGGATCTCGCCACGGATCTTGCCAAGGATCTCGATAGTGAGCTGACCTATACCCGATTTGACCGGATGGCGGAAAAATACCCGCGGAATACGGCCATAATCTATTTGGGTGAGAAGTTTTCCTATCGCCGGCTGTATGATTTGAGCGCGCGTTTTGCAGGAGCCCTTCAGGAGCTGGGAATCCGCAAGGGGGACCGGGTGATGATCTATGTCTCCAATTGCGTCCAATGGGTCATCGCCTTTATCGGAATCCAGAAACTGGGGGCGGTGATCGTTCCGGTTTCTCCGATCTACACTTCCCATGAACTTGACTACATGGTCAAAGATTCCGGGGCGGAGACCCTCATCTGCCTTGACACCAATTTTTGCTATGTCAAGGAGGTGATGGAAAAGGCAGGCTTAAAACGGGTTATCGTCACCAATCTTGTGGATCTGCTCCCGCCCTGGAAAAGGTATCTGGGTGTTTTGTTCGATAAAATTCCCAACGGCAAAGTCGATTACGGTCCGGGCGTTTACAGTTTCAAATCCCTTTTGAAGCATGCACCGCTTAAGACACCGGCGGACATGGATCCCATGCAGGATCTTTCCTACCTGCTTTATACTGGCGGAACAACGGGTTTTCCCAAGGGGGTTCCGGGCAATCACAGCGGTATGACGTCTTATGTCAACGATGTTACCCATGATGTGGCGGGTGACCGGCTATTGGAAGGTGGGGATGTCTATATTGCGGTCAATCCGTTGTTTCACATTATGGCTCTCGGGCTGTTCATGTCGATCGGCCTGAACAAGGGCAATGCCACGGTGCTGATGCCCGTTCCCCAGGTTGAC
>JAPLJE010000510.1:1866-7787 GCA_026388755.1 Deltaproteobacteria bacterium
CAATTCTCGAAAGTATTCAGCGCTTTGGCGTGCGATGGCTTCTCGGTGTGCCTGCCCTGTACCGGATGATTCTTGATAATGACCGGCTCGATCAGTATAAACTCGATTCGCTTCTCTATTGCTTCTGCGGTGGCGATGTGCTTCCCGAGGAGATATATAACCGCTGGGAGACGCATTTCAATATTCCAATCTATCAGGTCTACGGATCCACCGAGGTGGGACACGTTTGCTACAGCCGGATCGACAAGAAGCCGAAACCCGGAACCATCGGTCTTCCCTTGAGAAGCCGGGAATGTATGATCGTCAACCCGGCGACGCTGGAGCCGGTTTCTTCCGGTGAAAGCGGAGAACTGCTCGTATCTTCACCCTACACCCTTAAAGGCTACTGGAACAAGCCGGATGAGACCGAACGGACCTGTGTTTCGATCGGCGGTAAAGTCTTTTGCCGCATGGGTGATTTCGTATGTGAAGATGAGGATGGTCAGCTCTATTATGTGGAGCGCAGTGCCGATCTCATCAAGCATAAAGGCTACCGGATATCGGCATCGGAAGTAGAGGCCATACTTCAGGATCATCCCACGGTTATTGGAGCCTGCGTGGTGGGCGTACCCGATGTGCGGGTAGGCGAACGGATAAAGGCCATCGTGGTTCTCAAGGAGGGTGCACGGGGTGTCGGCGGGTCCGACCTGATTAAATGGTGCCGCGAACGCCTGGCATCCTATAAAGTTCCCGCTTATATCGAATTCAGGGACATGCTGCCCAAATCCAAGGTCGGCAAACTGCTGCGCCGGGAGATCCGCGATGAAGAGCGGCGGCGCGTCTCCAAGGGTAAAGATCCGGTGCCTGTAATCCCGGAATAAATGCGCCTGCAGGTTAACTATTTGCTCCCCAAAATGGCTAAGAGGGGAAACACCGGGCAAAGGCCTTCATGAGACTGGGGGATCCCTTGATACGAATTTTTCCCAGGATCAGGGCTGCTACCAGATTTTTTTCCTTGGCCAGAAATCCGAGCCAGGTGCGGCTGTCAGCGGTCACAAGAAGGTCGGCGGTTCCAACGTGACCAGAGGAGACCTCGATGCTTTTGTTTTTAATGACCACCGTGCCTTTTAATTCTTCTTCGCCGGTAAAAGTGAAATGGTAAGTGGAATTGATTCCCTCCGATTGTCCCCTTTGAAAAGCGATGGGCAAACTCTCCAGAAAACCTCTTGCCGAGTCAGGCCGAAGTCCGTTTCCGATCTTTTTACAATGTTTGTGAGGGAAATGCCTGGCCGTATAGGCCTCGGCATCGGAGCCGGGAACCACGTAGATGGTTTCCGCCTTGTCCTGAAAGGGCTTGACCACATCATTCAGGTATTCCTTTCGATTCTCCAGAAAGGGGCCGATGACTTCCTCTCCGGCGGGACAAACGGCCATGCAGTAGGAAGATTTGTTGCAAATACCATAACTCAAGGACTGCCACATGGACACCGTTTCCGAATCGCTGACTTTTTTCCGGTAATTCGATACATTCTTGCTTGAGACCATCTTTTCTACCCAATCGATGAATCCGCCCAGGCGATCACGGTAATTGTGGGTCATGCAGGCGGTAAAATTGAAATGACCGTCCGGTTCAATGGCCCCGACCGGGCAAACGGAGACGCAGAGCCGGCATTCAACGCAAGGGTTGAAATCAAGCGGTTGATCATAGGCGGTTACTTTCCTGTCGAGAAGCAAGGTATTCAAAATGACGAAGCTGCCGAATCGGGGATGGATCAGCAGGCGGTGATGGCCCAATTGTCCCAAACCACCGGCAACGGCAATCGGTTTATGGGAGATCGCCCACATTTTCCCCGGCCACTTGGCCAGGTTCATGGGAAAACCGCAGGAGGGATTGAGCGCGGCCACGCCATTGTCAAGAAACATTTTGATGATATCGCGGGACACGGAGTTTGTTTTTTCGAAGGTCTGCAGGAACTCCAGATCGGATATATCGCGGGACACACAGCGGATATTTTCAGGGTGGAGTTTGCAGACAATGCTCATGAGAGTTCTGGTGCGCGGGAAAATCTCCAGAATGTCCTTCCGGTGCTCTTCTATTGCCGGTCGATCGATCTCGACCAAGGCCACGTCGTCTGCTCCGGCTTCAAGGGCGATGGTTTTCAGCCACTTGGCGTCCAGGTCTGTTCTGGATGTCGATGGCGGGTTGGCTGTTTGCTTTTCCCGGTAATGCTTGACCGTTGGGTGTTCTTCCAGTTGCATATCGCGACCTCTGGACTTTTTAAGGGCTCATCACAACTTCGATGGCATCACCACAGCAGATTCTCCCCGGACTCAGGACGCGGGCAAACACGCCTTCCCGCGGCATGATGCAATCACCGGCCTGGTAATAAATGGCACACTTTTTATGGCATTCCTTGCCGATTTGCGTAATTTCAACCAACGCCGTTTCCCCCAAACGGACCTGGGTTCCAACGGGTATCTTTACCCAGTCGATTCCGGTGGTGGCGATGTTTTCGGCAAAATCCCCGAAGGTGACTTCAAGGCCCTGTTGGCGGGCAGTTTCGATGCTTTCGGATGCCAGAAAACTGATCTGGCGGTGCCACTTCCCGGCATGCGCATCACCCTGGATGCCATGATCTTCTGTTAAAAACGCCTCTTGAACCGGCGTTTTGCGGGTCCCTTTTTTCTTGCTGATAGCGATGGATACAATCTTCATTTTTCCGTGTCCTTTCAGCAGGCGTACATCATAAGCACCCCCTGATCGGCGGGATTCGCCTTGGTTCATGGTTCTATTAATGTTTGCTTGAATGCTTTCAAGAGTTTTTCTGCCTCCTTTTTGCCAAGATAGGGAATTTTTATGGTTTTCGCCCAGAAGAAATTGTGTCCCAAGATGCTTTTAATTGCCATAGCAGGCATTGACTTGAAAGCACCTCTTTCTGGTTTTGGGGTCAACCATTCCAAATCGCGATAAAGGGCATCCCGTACATTTGGATCTGATTTGACATCACCCTTAACCCGACCCGCCGCAACGATGCCTTCATATTTGTGATAAAGAAAAACGATGTCATTCCTGTTGAGACAATGAATGGTCTGTTGTTGGTCACCAAAAGCAGCCACACGATTGTTGTCGCACATATACCAAATCGATTCAGGATATTGCTTCCGGCACGTGTCGAAGATAACACCTTTGAAACCCGCCGGGTTCAAGTGGCGATCATAGGGGATCGAGAAAAATTCGAAGTAATTTTCGTCGCCAATTTTGTAAATCCGATAAGGGATGAAATCCAAAGACAGGCCCTTCGACTTCCAGTAATCAATGTTGCGGATAAGCTCATCGTCTCCCGCGCAGCCGACAACAATGAGATGCTGTGCCGAGTTAAACGCCGATTTCTCAAGTGGTCGTTCGAGATTGAACTTGTTCTGATGTTCTTTTTGTAAATTGACGTCCTCCACACCGCTGTATTTTGCCAGTAGCTTTTGGAGGCTATCGAAACTCCAATGTGCTGCCGTCTCGCAGTAGTGAAGTCCCTGATGAACAGCACTACCTCCTACACCAACGCGTTTCTGGTCGAAAATTACCAGTTCACCTTTCCGGTTTAAGGCGTAAGTGTCAGCCTCGGCCTTTCTAGACCGGTCTTGGAAAATAGGCATCAATTCGTTCTCGAAGAACACTTCCAATAACTTCTCTGACACCAGGTTCTCCAGATGTTTCCCAGCAAGGGAGCTATGAAAAGTAACAGGAGTGATAGAATCAAAGATGCCGTTCTTTTGTCCGAGTTTGTAGAGCATGGCTTAAAATCCTCCTTTAAAGTTGTCAGGGGGTCAATCTTTATCTTGATATTTTATGGTTGCTAAAGCGCCTCTTGTGAAGATAAAGATTTGACATTATTTTCCTCCATTTATCAGCGGTAATGCTTTGCCGTTGGGTGTTCGTCCAATAGCATATCGGTACCTCCGAGCTTTAATGAGTTCATCTATGCTAATTCTTTATGAAATAAATTAAAGCAACAATGATGCCGATGATGACAACGATCTTTCGCAGGGCGCCCGGCGGGATCCGACCTGCCAATCGGCCTCCTATCGTCCCCCCCACAAGTGAGCCTATGGCCATGATCCCCACGACAGGCCATACGATCTGTCCTGAAAACAGGAAGAAGATGGCGGTTGCAATATTGACACTGAATGCCATGGCCTGTTTCAACGCATTAAGCCGGGTTATCGTATCGTCCAGAATAAGGCCGAGTACAGCCAGCACGATGACACTGAGTCCAGCGCCGAAATACCCGCCATAAATAGCGGCTGGAAACACAGGCAGTATGGCCCACGCTTCATGAATTTTTGCAGAACCGGTTTGGCCGCCTGTTCGACGTATGAGCCATCCCCGCAATGAATCCTGAACGGCCAGAAGTCCTGACGCAAGCAGGATCAGATATGGTACCAGCGCACGAAACGTGTGTTCCCCGGTGTTCAACAGCAGGATGCCGCCGGCGATTCCGCCCAGCACGCCCACAGGCAACAGCAGATATGCGCGACGCTTTTGTCCCCGCAAATCGTTCATCTGCGCAAATGTTGCTCCCAGATATCCTGGACAGAGAGCCACTGTATTGGTAATATTGGCGGCTACAGCAGGAATGCCTACAGCCGTCAACATCGGAAACGTGATGAGCGTACCGCCGCCGGCAAGCGCATTCACTGCGCCGCCTGCTATGGACGCCAATCCCACCAAACAAAATTCTAACCAGCTCATATTATTTTATTCCAATTCGTTGCGATGACCCCATGAAAAATCAACATGGGGCAATGTAATAAGCTCAGGATCAAAGCGGACGAATCCTTTCTCATGCCGCTGCCTGCTGCTGATAGAGGTATTTCTGAAAGCCGCTGAACACCTTACCGATCTCCTCCGGCCTGCCAAGATCAGCCACGGCATCGGCAATCGAGCCGTGATATTTAAGCCGAAGAAGGGGCGTCAACTTCCCTTGATCGAGTTCTCCCACGCCGACGCGCACATAATGTGACAGCACGAAAGCGAGAAAAACCTGCTGTTTGCTGTTAAAGTGCGTGCTGATGATGATCTTGGCCTTTGCGGCGCGCTCTTCACGGGTAAGCGGCGCCAGGGCATATGCCACATGCGCCAGGACATCGAACAGATCGCTCTTTTCCGCGTCGATGATTTTCTGCATTTCGGCAAGCTGATCCTTGCCGAAGCCTTTCTCGGCCAATCCCTCCAGTAACTTCCTGCGTGTATCCGGCACGCTCCACAAGGCCCGCAGCTCATTTTCGTCCCTGAAGAACTCCGGCAGTTTGCCAAAGAGTGCTTCCAGGAACTGCTGAGCGGACATCGGTGTGCCGTCCGGATGCCAGAAGCTTGTCACCATCATGTGCTGGATGGTGCGAGCCTTGCCGTCGGCGAGTTTGACCTTGATCTGCTGCTGCTTCTGAACTTCCGCCGCCATTTCGCGTGTCTTGGCGGACGGACGCGGTGACCACGCCAGCCTCGGTTCGTTCGGTTCCAGCTCGATGGGCTCGCCGTCCCACTCCAGATCGCTGAAATGGTGATGGGCCTTCACGAAGTCATAGATGGTGAAATATTCCTTGCCGTCATAGAGCCGTGTGCCGTGCCCGATGATCTGCTTGAACTCGATCATCGAATTAATCAGACGCATCAGAATGATGTTGCGAACATTGCGCGCATCCACGCCGGTCGAAAGCTTCTGCGAGGTGGTCAGAATGGTGGGAATGGTTTTCTCGTTATCCTGAAATTCCCTCAGGTGCTGATTGCCCAGAGCGCCGTCGTTGGTCGTTACCCGCTGGCAGTAGTTCGGGTCGGTGCTGGTCTTTATCTGGTTGATGAGGTCGCGAACCGCCAACGCGTGCGCCTGGGTGGCGCAGAAGACCAGCGTTTTCTCGCGCTGGTCGATCAGCGACATGAAGATTTCAAC
>JAPLJE010000491.1 GCA_026388755.1 Deltaproteobacteria bacterium
GAACTCAAATCCTTCACCGAGCGATTGACTGCTGGTTACTGACCGCCGATTTCATACGTCTCAGGGCTTCATCCAGGGTGGCTCTGGGACATCCAAAATTAAGGCGCAGAAATCCGGGGCTGCCGAATTCCGCTCCATCGGATAGACCGACACCAGCATTTTCAAAAAAACCTGTGGGATCTTCCAGTCCGGATTTCCGTGCATCGATCCAGGAAAGATAGGTGGCTTCCGTATGACAAATGGAAAGCCCTCTCATTTGCGATATGGCCGAGAACACCCGGTCTCGGTTGTCTCTCAGGCAGTCCAAAAGCTGCATCAGCCACTGGCTGGTATCCTGATAAGCGGCCAGTGCCGCAGTGTTGGCCAGAACATTGACGCGGGGGACGATGCCGGCCATTGCCTGAACAAAGCGACGGCGGATATCCGCATTTGAAATGACCGCAAAGGAGCATCCCAGTCCGGCGATGTTGTAAGTTTTGCTGGGCGCCATCAGAGTGATGGTGCGGTTCTGAAGGTCTTTTCCCAATACGGCAAAGGGGATGTGACATTTATCCTTATCCAGGATCATTCCGCAATGAATTTCATCGGAGCACACGATTAGATCGTGTTTTTCACAGATAGCGGCGACTCGTACCAGTTCATCCTGGGCAAACACCCTTCCGACCGGGTTGTGGGGGTTGCATAGCATAAAAAGCCGGGTTTTTGGTGTGATGGCTTTTTCCACTTTCTCAAAATCAAACCCCCATTTTCCATCACTGTATTCCAGCGGCACCTGGACAACATTTCGATCGAAATGAAGCGGCGCCGTTAGAAACGGCGGATAAACCGGAATGGCGGTCAGGACATCATCCCCTGGATTCCCGACGGACCTGCAAGTGACGTTCAAACCGGTGACCAGTCCGGGAAGCCAAACCAACCAATCCGGATGAACCTGCCATTTATATTGCTCAAAAAGCATGGAAACGGCAATCTCAATAAGGGCTTGCGGTGCAATGGCATATCCGAAAATACCATGTTCAACCCGGTCTTGAAGAGCCTTCAGGACTGCCGGCGGGGATTTAAAATCCATGTCCGCCACCCACAAGGGAAGAATATCCCGGCCTTTGTACTTGTCCCATTTCAAGCTGGCCGTATTGCGGCGCTCTATAACGGTATGAAAATCGAATGTGTTGCTGTTATGGGTCACGAACATCCATCATGCATGGGGTTAATGAACTCGAATTAATTAGCCTTATAAGATGATAGGAAAATGCGTTCAATTTTGCAATTGATATTTAGGCTGCTTTCCTTCTTGACTATCCACTGGTTTTCATCCAGAATCAAAACTAAAAAAAACGATGCATTGCCAAGTTACCATGAAAAATCCCATCCAATTCTTTCCGTGTTCAATATCGATACAGTTTCCACTTTTTTCAAAAAATCCATACTGTTTTGGTTTGCTCAAAAATCAATGGAGTCAACATGGTGTATTTTAATAAATGGAAGATGGCCATGGGGGGTGCTGCAATCCTTCTGTGCCTTGGCGCCTTTTGTGATAAAGATGGCCTGAACTGGGCCGCCGCCGCGGATAAACTGACATTAACCTCTGCGGTCATGTGTGAAGATGTCCAGGAACGTCTGCCGCTATACGAAGGGGTTGTGTTTTCCATCGGTATCGGCAAGATTTTCTGTTATACCTTGTTCGACCCTGTGCCCGAAAAGACGGTCATTATGCACAACTGGTACAATCGGGATAATCTAAGCACGAAAATCAAGCTACCGCTTCAGCCGCCCCGTTGGACCACTTACAGCGCCATTCAGCTTCGGGAATCGGATAAAGGACCCTGGCGGGTAGAAATCACCGATTCTGAAGGCCGAATTCTGCAGGTTCTTCGATTCAGCGTTACGGAATAAGGGCTATGGACGGTTTTCTGATTTTTCTTCAGAGTATTCGATGGCAGGATGTCGTGGATATCACCTTGTGCAGTTATATCCTCTTCCGCTGTTATGTTATTTTCAGAATCACCAATGCATTTCGAATACTTATCGGTCTGGCGTTCTTGTGGATCTTTCAGCGCCTTGCCGTCTCAATCGGCCTGATTGTAACCAGCTGGGTCATTCAGGGCATCACAGCCGTTGCTGCGTTAATCATCATTGTCGTGTTTCGAAACGAAATCCGGAGTGTTTTTCAAGTCAAAAACATCAAGACCTTGTTTTGGGGGCTTCCTCAGCAACCTTTTCATACCCCCGTCCAGATCATCGCAGACAGCGTCATGGATCTGGCCAGAAAGCGAATCGGCGCGTTGATTGTTTTTCCAGGCAAGGAAGATATCAACGAGAAGATTCAAAACGGCATCCTCTGGGATGGCGCCATTTCCAAGGAAATGATCACCAGTATTTTCTGGGAAGACAACCCGGTTCACGATGGGGCCATCATCATCGAAGACGATCGCATTCATGAAGTTGGGGTCATTCTTCCCCTTTCTCACCGTCAGGAACTGCCTTCCTATTATGGAACGCGGCACCGGGCTGCAGTGGGCCTGGCTGAATCCACGGATTCCCTGATTGTGGTTGTTTCCGAGGAACGCGGAACCGTTCAGGTCGTGAAAGGTTCCACGATTACGCCGGTGTTGAAAAAAGATGACCTGGAAAAACATCTCCAGCAGCACCTGGGGTTGGTTGTTAAGGATCCGTCCGGCCAGAAAAAGGAAAAAATCGAGATCCGCATTGCCGCTATGGTTTCCGTTATTTTGATTACCAGCGTATGGTTGACGATTGCCCGGGGACTGGACACCCTGGTCACATTTGAAATACCGATAGAATACATGAACCGTAATCCCGGCATGGAAATCCTGGATGCCTCCGTCAACAGCATCAAAATACAACTTGGCGGCTCGGGACCATTGATGAGAGCCCTTCGTCCAGAACATGTGCGGGTAAAAATTGATTTGGGCAAATCGGTTGTCGGGCAGAATATTTATACTATCACCAATGAAAACATTTCACTGCCACCCGGCATTATTTTAAAAAGCTTTGATCCGGCAGTTGTGGAAGTCACCCTGGATGTTCCGGACAAAAAAGATCTGCCGGTTCAGGTGGACTGGACCGGAAAACTGCCTGAAAACCTGAGAATGGAGAAAGTCACAATAGAGCCGAGCATCGTACAGATCATCGGCGGCAAACAATTATTGAAAAATATCACCACCGTCTATACCGAAAAAATTCCTCTGGAATCGATTCAATCTTCCAGAACTGTTATTGCCAATCTGGCGTTAAGTCCTGCATCACTGAAGGTGGCACCGGGATTCAAGGATAAAATTGCCGTTGAATGCACTGTTAAAGACCTGTCCAAAAACGGCCAATAAGTATATTTGAAAGGAAAAAGACGATTCGTCCATTCACGAAAATACCTTATCAACTCATTACGACCCCGCAGGATCTTGAAAAAACAGCCGGTATCCTGGAAATTGAAGAAACCGTGGGCATTGACCTTGAAGCCGACTCCTTGTTTCACTATCAGGAAAAGGTCTGTCTGGTTCAGATCGCAACCCCTTGCGCCTGTTTTCTGGTGGATCCGCTTCAGATTGGTGGTCTTTCTCCTCTCAAACCGTTTTTTGCAAATCCCGATATTCGAAAAGTGTTTCATGGATCGGATTATGACATTCGCAGCCTGTACAAGGATTTTTCCATTGAGGTGAAAAATCTTTTTGATACCCAACTGGCTTGCCGTTTTCTGGGAATGCAGTTTACCGGACTCGATGCTGTCCTGAATCTTTTTTACAATATCCGCCTTGAAAAGAAATTCCAGAAAAAAGACTGGTCTCAACGACCCCTGCCCGATGAGATGTTGGCGTATGCCTCTCAAGACGCCATTTATCTGAATGCATTATCCAAAAAGCTAGAAGAAAGACTGATTGAGACCGGCCGTCTGAACTGGTTTCTTCAGGAATGCGATATCCAGAGCTTAGTTCGGACCTCCGCGGCCAATGGCGACCCGCGTTTTTTGAAATTCAAGGGTGCGGGCCGACTGGGCCGAAGGTCGCTTGCTGTTCTGGAAGTTCTTCTGGAATTGCGGGATTCTATTGCCAAAATTATTGACAGGCCCCTCTATCAGGTTATTCACAACGAAGTGTTGCTGAAACTGGCAATCGAAAAACCCCGGGACATGAATCACCTTAAAGGGCTTGAGGTGTTAAGCATCAAGCAGCTCAATCGTTATGGCCAGCAGGTGCTGAATGCCATTCACGCAGCCATGGATCTTGATCCATCCGTGCTGCCGGCTTATCCCCGGAACCACGAACCGGTTCCAGGCGCGCAGATTTCCGTCCGGATAGCGGCACTGAAAAAATGGCGTGAATCCACGGCAACTTACCTGGAAATCGAATCGGGCCTCTTATGCAACAATGCACTCATTACAGCCATTTCTCAGAAAAACCCGCAACATGTCGAGGCGCTTTACGCGATTGAGGGAATCAAACCCTGGCAGATCGAAGCAGTGGGAAAACAGATTGTTGCCGTGTTGCAGGATAGCTCCGATGCAGGCATTTCAGATCAATCAATACCCAGATAGGCTTTTTGTACCATTTCGTTGCGATTCAGGTTGGCTGCCGTGTCGTTGATTATAATCTCACCGTTTTGGAGCACATAACCCCGGTGTGCAATGGAAAGGGCCATCAGCGCATTCTGTTCCACCAGCAGGATGGTTGTGCCCTTCTCGTTCAAGGCCTTGACGATATCAAAGATCAGCTCCACCAGGAGAGGTGAAAGCCCCATGGAAGGTTCGTCGAGCATCAAAATGCGCGGATTCATCATCAGTCCGCGGGCAATTGCGAGCATCTGTTGCTCACCGCCCGAAAGGGTGCCACCATACTGGCCGATCCGTTCTTTAAGGCGCGGAAACATTTCAAAACCGTATTCCATCCGGCGTTCAATCTCCACCGGGTCATCCACGGTGAATGCACCCATTTCCAGGTTTTCCTTGACAGTCAGTTTCGGAAAAATCCCCCGACCCTCAGGCACATGCCCGAGGCCTGCAAGGACAATGGCATGCGGTTTCATATGAGAGATATCCTTGCCGCTCAGCAGAACCTTCCCCTGCTTGGGGTGTATTAAACCGGAGATGGTGCGCAGCGTTGTGCTCTTGCCGGCACCGTTCGAGCCGATTAAGGTTACGATCTCGCCTTCGTTGACCGCAACCGAGATACCTTTCAGGGCATGGATATGGCCATAGAAGCTGTGAATGTCATGAAGGGATAAGAGGCTCATGCAATCTTCTCCTCATTCTGTCCGGCAACAGCTCCCCGGCCAAGATAGGCCTCGATGACCCGTGTGTTGGAACGGATCTCCGCCGGTGTCCCTTCGGCAATTTTCTCGCCGTAATCCATGACGCAAATATGCTCTGAGATATTCATGACCACGCGCATGTCGTGTTCGATGAGCAGAATCGTGATACCCTTTTCATCCCGGATACGCCGGAACAGACGGGTGACATCCTCGGTTTCCTGCGGGTTCATGCCGGCGGCCGGTTCGTCCAGAAGCAGCATGAGCGGGTCGGCGGCCAGGGCCCGGGCAATCTCCA
>JAPLJE010000821.1 GCA_026388755.1 Deltaproteobacteria bacterium
GACAACAAGTGCCCGGCTGTTGACCAGAACCTCCGCAAACAAAGAGGCCACAATCAAGGCTGAAAAAAGAACAAACGCGTAGTATCCGCGCTTGATCGACTTGAAGCGCCGAAGTTTTTTCCAGGTCAGGGGGCTGAGGGTCACGGCAGATTTCCTTTATCGCCCATGACTGAACTGCACCCGGGGATCCACCAGCGCCACGCAGAGATCAGAGAGGATGTTGCCGATCATGAAGAGCAGCGATGAGATAACCAGAATCCCCATGACCACCGGATAATCCCGGTCAATGACCGATTCATATCCCAATAGCCCCATGCCATTGATATTAAATACTTTTTCAATGAGAAAAGAGCCGCTCAGGATAATGGAAAGATTGTCTCCGAAAGTGGTGGCAACGGGGATCAGGCTGTTACGCAGCGCATGACGGAAAACCGCCTGTTTAAAGGAAAGGCCCTTGGCAATCGCGGTTCGCACATAGTCCGCGGACAGATTGTCCATCAGGGCATTTTTCATCAGAAGGGTCATGACCGAAAAAGACCCCAGAATGTATGCGGTCAGCGGCAAGGCAGTGTGCCAGAGCAGGTCACCGATTTTATGGATGACGGTAAACGCCTCGAAATCATCGCTCACCAGTCCTCCCAGCGGAAAAACCTCCCAGTGAGACGCCAGCAGGACAAGAAGCAGCACCCCGACCACCCAGCCGGGAATGGCATATCCCGTAAACACGACAACGGAGGTGACGTTATCGAATGCGCTCTTGTGCCGGACCGCCTTTGAAATGCCCAGCGGAATACAGACCCCGTTGACATTGTCATAGATGCTCTTATGCCGGACCGCCTTTGAAATGCCCAGCGGAATACAGACCCCATAGACCATCGCCATCGAAAACAGTCCGAAATACAGGGATATGGGGATTCGGCTGCGAATCATCTGCCATACCGGCTCATAATAACGGGTGGACATTCCCAGATCACCACTCAGCACCTTTGCCAGCCACTGGCCGTAGCTGACGAGGATGGGCTTATCAAACCCGTAATAGGCTTTCAGAACCTGAATCTGGTCGGCGGAAAGAGGCTGCCGCTGGCTCTCATTGGCAGCCCCGGTGGACTTTCCGCCTTCCCTGCCCTGCATCTGCTGGGCCTGAAGCATCATCCGTTCAATGGGGCCGCCCGGAACCACCCGTGTAATGGCAAAAACAAGGACCGTAATCCCCAGAAACGTCGGAACAATCAGCAAAGCCCTTCGAATAAAATAGGCTGTCACCGTCTATTTGACCTGAATGCCTTCAAGTTTCCACAGGATGGAATTACTCGGCCGGGCAAATGTCCAGAATTCCTCAAATTTTACGGGTTCTGCGCTATCGCCCTTAACCACCTTACCGCTGGATTCCTCAACCGTATAATCCAGCAGATTGGCCGTAAACAGCACCTTGATATACACTTCCTGGCCTTCCATACCCACATCGACAATTTCAATATTGCGAACCGCAATGTTTTCAAGCCGGTTGATCAGCCCCTTTTGTTTGAGATCGGCAAACTGGGCGTCATATTCGGTTTTCAGTTGCTGGCCGATAAGCCCCTGAACCGATGATGTATCCCGCCGCATCCAGGCAGCCTGAACCTTGAAAAATACATCCTGGGCGATTTCCTTGAATTTCTCGGGATCAAAATCCGGCTCCGACTGTTTGACAAGATCAAAACCGTTTGCAGAAGGCGCGGGAAAGGGCGGCGCCAAAGGTGGCCCCTGAAGACCAGCCTGCTGTGAATTATCGGCAGAAAACGGATTAAACGGCGGAGACGTGGAATCTCTCGAACCCATATTGGGTTTAATGAAACGCTTGTAAATAAAATACCCTATTCCACCCAAAATCAACAGCTCGAAGAAACCGAAACCGCTGCCACCAACCCCTCCGCCGCCAGATCCACCACCATACCCGGATCTGCCAAAGAGCATATTGCCGATCATTCCGCCCACAAGACCGCCACCGACCCCTTTCAGAAAACTGTTGCCTCCCCCCCCAAAAGACCCGCTGCCCCGGGAGGGGGGGGGGAGCGAGGGACTGGAAGGACTTCCAAAAGATTTAGACGGACTGCTACCGAACCCTCCGCTTTTGGATCCGCTGCTGGAACCGCCAAAGGATCTGCCGCCGCTGCTGGATCGCGCATCCGCCAGATCGGAAAGGCCCATGACAACCAGCACGGCAAAGAGCGAGCCCAAAAGCGTTATCCGCTTTATGGATGAAGTTTTATTGAACATAACGCGCCTCCAAAATAAAAAGTAAAAAACCGATTTCACGGATCAATCTCAACAATTGTCCGGCAAACGATTCCGCCATCCGGCAGCGGAAAATCCTTTCGAACCAAATGCAGCTTTTTTTTTGCAAACAACTGAACGCATTCAGGATAAAGAATCCACTCCTGCTCCAGCCCTTTTTTCTTGATGCTGTCCAGTGTATCACCGGGAAGAATCGGAAATGTCCGCTGCCCGATAATCGGCCCCGAATCCTCCCAATAATCCACAAAATGCACGGTACAGCCACCCACCTTGCAGCCATGGTGAAACGTGTCCCCGTACCCATCGGTTCCGGGAAATGCGGGAAGGATGGCCGGGTGGATATTCATAATCCGCAACCGCTCGGGTGGAATATTGACCCGATCAATAAAATACGGCGTCAGATTTCGCATGAACCCGGCAAGAACAAGAAGATCAAATTCATATCGAGCCATTTGCATTAACAGCTCTGATTCAGCGATGGCACGGGATTTCAGAAAATCCGCGACGCGATGAACCGGGGCATCTTTCGGGAAAACATGCTGTTTACCCTGGCATTCCAACAGATTGAAATCGTTTGGCAACCTGGAATTGCCGGAGTCGCCGCGAAACTTCCGGATAATAGCGCCATAGTCCACGACAAAATCGGGAATGCCACGATGTCGCTCC
>JAPLJE010000383.1 GCA_026388755.1 Deltaproteobacteria bacterium
TGATAGCCGCCACCAGTTCGGTTCTTCCTTTGAACGTATATGTGGCCGCACCGTAAAGACCTGATATCATGACCTCAAAAAGGTCGGTTCCCACTGCAGCGTGTGTGGGGCAGCCGAGCAAATAGAGCAGGGCCGGCATACGGATGAGACCACCGCCGATTCCCAGAATTCCGGCCAGCCATCCGGTCAGAAAGCTCACGCCAATCGGCAACCAGGCTGAACAATAGATGCCCGCGACATGTAAATGAACCATGGGCGGGATCTTCAGTTTATGCAATGTCTTATGCCATTCAATACCGGTACTCAGTTTATCGACCTCTTTTCCGGCCTTGACTGCATCGCTATCCTTCTTCATTTTTTTTGCCACATCAGCAAAAACCGTCCATGCGATCAGAACCAGCAGCACCAGATAAATATATCGCACCACTTTCTCCACATTGCCGAGACGTTCCATCCACATGACCATCTGTGCGCCGATCTCAAACCCGGCGACCGTTCCCACGATCATGATACAGCCGAGCTTGTAATCGACATTGTCCACATGACCATCTGTGCGCCGATCTCAAACCCGGCGACCGTTCCCACGATCATGATACAGCCGAGCTTGTAATCGACATTGCCGAACTTGCCGTGTCTCATGGTGGAAATCAGTGACTTTCCGGCCATGTGGGCGATATCCGTGCCGATGGCAAACGCCATGGGAAACCCGAGAATATTCAGACCGGGGGTAACCATCCATGCCCCGCCCATGCCAAAAAAACCGCCGATTACGCCAACGCCGACACCGAGAATGATCAGACCCGGCCAGAATATTTTAACGCCTGCTATGGGCATCAATACATATAACCATTCCATGCTATAACCTCCTTAAACCGTTAAAATGCAAGATCAATGTTCGGCCAACTCTCTGTGCTCCAGGTCCAGACCCAGGAATTTCATAAAAAAATCGGCAATCGTGCCGAAAACAACACCGATGATCGGAATCATAACGACGGTGACAATGGTGAAATAGAGATGGCTTTCGTTGTAAAGATTGGCCCACCAGGCCTCAAATGCCGGTAACCCGCGTGTGTCGGCCACAATGACCATGATGTCGATTTTACCCCCTCCGGCAGCCATCGCCAGAGCCGGCAGCAACAGAATCAAACTGGTTCCGCTTATAACAAGCGATGCCATGCGCCTGTAAATCTTTTTAAAATGCTTCCTCATGGGTAGTATCCTCCAATAATTGTGAATGTCACGGGTTGAACTTACCGAACGACCAGAACCGAACATGGTGCATAGGTTACGACCTTTCCGGCCACGCTTCCAATCAGAAGCCTTTCCATGCCGGTTTTGCTCTTATGCCCCATAACGATTAAATCAATATTATTCTTGCCGGCATATTTAACGATATTCTCCGCTGCAGAATACCCTGCCTCGATAACCGTTTTGACGGCAACGCCTGCCTTTTCAGCTTCCGATTTTCCCATGGCGATTGTTTTTTCAGCCATCTGCATCAGCGATGCACTGGCCTGCTTCAATCCCCCTTCGTCTTCCGGAAAATCCGGATACACGGTCATCAGTGTCAATTCGGCAATTTCTTTTTTGGCCATGGCCACTGCTTTGTCTAATGCTTTTAAAGCCTGACCTGAATTGTCCAATGCTACCAGAATCTTCATGTTTCACCTCCCTTTAAATGTTTGTGAACAAATTTTCGTTTTTTTCCAGTCATTTTCAGAATTGCGTGATTTATTTTGATAGGATTAAAAGCAACATCCGTACCACGAAACGATATTTAACCTGCAACATTTCACTTTAAATTATAACATACTTTAAATATGCATTATATCATATCAATGAATACTTGACACAATCGACGATAATCTTGAATATCAAAAATAGCGCTTGTATTTTGCGCGACATTTGTTTAACATCTTGCGCAAGATAGGGGTTGATTTCGATACTGCCATGATTGCTTTGCGCAATAAAGAGGGGGGCTGATGGGATGGATTTTCAGGGAGTCTTCAAGGACTTCCCTGTTTTCAGAAAAATTTTCCACCTGGAGCATTCGAAAAAAGCTGATTACGGCTATCCTGCCTCCCGTGATCTTCATCATTCTGGTCACCGGGTTTGTTTCTAACTGGTTTTCCTCCAGATTTCTGAACATGGCGTTGGAACGCTCCTCGCGGTTGCAATGTCTTGCCCAGGGACATGAAATCGAAAGCGTGCTGGAAAGATGCCGAATCGATCTGATAACCCTGTCCCAGCATCCTGCTATTAAAGACAACCTGAAGGAGTTTCTGGCCATTCATAAACAGACCGGGGGGGATTTCTATCGAGAGCTCGCCTATATCGGAGCCGACAGTGCCAGACGATATTTTCTTCTGAACGTTGGACCGTCTGTCCAGGAACTTCGCCCGGATCAACTCTCCGAGATCAAACCCAACCCCCTGGTTATTTTTGAGCGCATTCGATCCCTGAGCCCCGGCCAGTTTTATCTCTCTGATATTGCAGAAACGTTCTATCCGCTGCCTCTGGATAAAAATGGACACGCCCTTACCACAGTTGTCCTGCGGATGGCTGTTCCCTGCCTGGGTCCAGACGGTCAGACCGAGGGATTTCTGATTCTGGGTCTGGATGTCCATCACCTGAGAAACATTCTGTCCCTCTTCAATTCCTCCCAGTCGCCTCTTCATGCCTTTCCTCGCTCTCCCGAACTCCGTTATGCCTACATCTTCGATCGCCACGGCTGGATGCTGTTTCAATCGGAAAGCTTTGAGACAAAAGGTGCCGAGCTGTCAACCTCAAGAATCCGGTCCGGTTTGACTGGGACCATTGGCAAGCCGGGCTTTGATACGGCATTCCGGCCCGATCCGGAATATGAATCCTTCTGGAAAATGGTTGTTGATGTTCAGGCCGGAAATTATGGGGCCATCACTATTGACGAAAAAGGAAATCAAACCCGATCCCAGACTGACAATTATTATCTGGCTTATACGCCCATACGGTTCCAATCCACCCCAGAATGGGCCGGAAGGGAACCGATTCTGGGCCTGGCTTATCTGGACAGGACCCGGCTGACCCTGGCTGCTCAGATACGTCAATACGACGTATTGTTTATCCTGACGATTTTGACCGTTATCGTTATCACCGCCGTCATCTACGCGGTCAATCGTAAAATTACCCGACCCATACTGGATCTGGCTAAATCGGTTTCCGGAATCGACCCCTTAAAGCCACTTGAAGAAATCCACGCTCCCGATTTAGATCAGGAAACGACCCTGTTGAAAAACGCGATCAATGCCATGATCACGACGATGGCCAACCAGCTCGAGGAAATCAAGCGCAAGGACAGACATATCCAGATCGCGGGTCAACGCGAGAAGATCAGGCTGGACGAGGAAACATTCCCTGCTTCATCCTCCCCCCAGGCGAAATTCAATGATCTTGTCGGGTACGGCCCCCTGCTCGAATCGCTGAAATCTGAAATTCTGAAGGCGGCAAGTATCACCGCGGATGTGTTAATCACAGGCGAAACCGGAACCGGAAAGCAATTGACATCAGAAGCCATTCACCACAACAGTTCAAGGCGAAACGAACCGTTCATTACCATTAATTGCGGTGCCCTGGATGAGAACCTTCTTCTGGACGCTCTTTTCGGGCATGTCAGCGGCGCTTTTTCAGATGCCAAAACAGATCGAAAAGGCGCTTTCTTTGCTGCCAACAAAGGAACGCTCTTTCTGGATGAAATCGGTAACGCCTCGCCAAAAGTTCAGCAAGCGCTGCTCCGGACACTTTCAGCGCAAAAAGTCAAACCCCTTGGGTCAGACGCGGAAATCGGCATTGATGTGCGGCTGATATCTGCCACAAACGAAGACCTGAAATCCCTGATTGACCGCGGGATTTTTCGGGAAGACCTTTATTATCGGCTGAAAGTCATCTCCATTACCACTCCTCCTCTTC
>JAPLJE010000384.1:0-1966 GCA_026388755.1 Deltaproteobacteria bacterium
GGCTTCGGGTGGGTTTTATCACCTATGGCACTGCAATTGAAGGAAACGCCCGTCCGGTTTATGAAGCCCTTGAAAAAAAGACCGCAGGGGCAGACCGGGGGTCCATATCCAATGCGTCACATTTAAGCGAAACCCTGGTATTAAGATCCATGCAAGATCAGAACAATCCTTCCGAAAAACGGGAAAAATTTGAAATCCTCAAACGCAGGGCAAACCGCGTCAAATCGGAGCTTCAGGACCCCAAATATCAGGATGCCTGGCAGGTCTATCCCTTTAATTCCGGCTACTTCATGTGTATCCGCCTGAAAACGGTCAATGCCGAAAGACTTCGGCTACACCTGCTGAACCACTATGGGGTTGGACTCATTTCCATCGGGTCGGAGAATCTTCGGGTGGCTTTTTCCTGCCTGGAAGAAGCCGATATCCCGCTTCTCTTTGATACGGTTCTTCAAGGCGTAAAAGATCTCAGCTCAAGCCAAAATCAACAGGCAATAACAGGCGAATAATGGGCATTGTCTCTTTTGCTGATTTCCGCAAGCCGTCATCATTCATACTGGACTTCAACCAAAAAAAGCCCCAGAGCCGGTGCAGTCGCGCCGGCCAGATTCCTGTCCCTTGAAAGCAAAATGCGCTCCATGTCCGTAGGAGGCATTTTCCCCATTCCGATGCGAACCAGCGTGCCAACAATGTTGCGAACCATGTAGCGCAGAAATCCATCGCCCTTGATGACAACCCGCAAGCGGTTATTTCCATTCTTGATGATTTCTGCAAGATGAATCGTTCGGATCGTATGCGTGCGGGGACTTCCGATGCCCTCAAAGGCTTTGAAGTCATGCGTTCCCACCAGGCAACAAAGGGATTCGCCCATGGCCTTGATATTCAGCGGTTTCTGGATGTGCCATGAAAAATGCCGTTCCACTACAGAAGGTATCGGATGATTCAGGATTTGGTAATGATAGGTTTTGGCCAGGACATCATATCGCGCATGAAAGTCATTCGGCACTTCACAGCAATCCCGAATGACGATGTCAGCAGGAAGAAGGCCGTTTAAAGCCCGCAGAAAGGTTTTCGGGGTCAACCGGGTGTCGCAATGAAAACTGGCCGTCTGTCCCAGGGCATGCACCCCGGCATCGGTTCGTCCGGATCCTTTCAGAATGACGGGCTGTTGGGTGACCAAGCCGAGAACCCGCTCGATTTCCGCCTGAATGGTGGGTTTTTCCTCCTGGCGCTGCCAACCGAAATAACGGGTGCCGTCACATTCAATAATTAGTTTAAAGTTTCTGGACAGAGCCGGCATCACAGCCGATCGCACCGGGTATTACCCAGTGCTTCCTCAAAGGCGTCATCCATGTCCTGAAGAAATTTATCCAGCGGATATTTTCTGCCACAGACCCTGCAGCTTAGCACCGCTGACCGTCATGTTTTATGCAGTACGAGTTTTTCTCCGCAAATGGAACAGCGCAGGTTCTCGGTTCTCATTAATTCATCTTTCTGTTTTCCGTGTCGTGATATCAAAATCGTTACCGTTCAGAAGTGCGGTATTTGCGCCGCACTGCTGACTTGTGTCTTACAAATCATACAAAGTATCATCCCGAAACGGCGCCTTTTGCTTACCAACAGCGACCCTTCCTTTTTTCCCAGACAGCAGAAAGGGCTCTTCCTCTCCCAGAACATCCCCCATTTCCGATTCAATCTGTTCCGGATCTTCGCCGCTTTCCATCCGCCGAAGGGCTTCCTGCATTCCCGGTCCCAATTCCATGCCGGTCATATCCGTAAGTTTACGCATTAAATTGGCCGCCTGACGGGGATCATCTTCATTGATATTTTCAGCCTCGCCTGCCAGCATCTGCATGGCCTGCTCCATTTTGCTCTCATCAAAAGGAAGATCATCCATCCCGCTATCTTCCTTGGCCTTTCCCGTGAAAGCAAATGCCGACACCTGCCGGGATAATGGATGTCTCCCGCA
>JAPLJE010000384.1:1979-4845 GCA_026388755.1 Deltaproteobacteria bacterium
ATGACGGCTTTTTGGATGTGTTGATCGTTTTTGAAAAAAAATTAAAAAGGGTATTACAGTTCTTGCAATAAAATTCATAAATCGGTATACACCATTACCTCACCCACTGTCTGTCACTTTTCATTTAATACTTACACCATTCATCCCCATGAGGCAGAGGGTAAAATCATACCGGAGCGGATCTTCGGGAATCATTTGGCTGAAAGCGCGGGTGATTTCAAGCGCCGTCCGCATATCCGCCTGCCTACGCCGGGTAAATCCCAGGCGAACCCCTACCCGGTGCATGTGAACATCCAGCGGAATGATCAGTTTAGAAGCTGGAACCTGATCCCATCCACCTGGATCCACGTCATCCCTTCGAACCATCCACCGTAAAAACAGATTCAAGCGTTTACAGGCGCTGCCCCGCTCTGGCAACGGAATCAAATGCCCCAGTCCCTGTGCATTTCCGGCGGTGAATGCGGCGACAAATTGTGTCAGAGCGGGTAGTACCGTGTCGGCTTCGATCGTCATGCCCGAAAGAAAGCAACTTTGAATCGATCCATAACGATCCAGCACATCCTTTATCGCCAGCATCAGATTGACCAGATTCCTGCCGGTGGCAAACCGATGGGAAAATCCGCCGTAAGCCGCAATCAGAGACTGGCGGGTCGACCGGTTCAAAAAACTCAGGGGCGACGGTCCCATCTTTTCCAACACACCGCACAGACTTTTGTAAATCTGCGCAACGCGACCATACGCCAGGGAAGAGGCCAGAAGCCCTGCGATCTCCCGATCCCGAACATCCGAATATGAATACAGAAACACCAGCGGGTCCGGATGCACCCGTTCACGACGGTTATACTGATGGTACAGGTCATCCAGATCGCATAGAGCAATCGATCGGTCGGAAATCATAAGAATTCAAAATGGAATGTCATCTTCCCCTACCGGTCCTTCGGATCTGGAAAAAGTTCCGCCCCCCTTGAATCCGGAATCAAACTCGCCGGAACTCTTTTTCGCCCCTTCATCCTTGGATCCCAACATCTGCATGTCCGAGGCGACAATCTCGGTGGTATAGCGTTTATTCCCGTCCTTATCATCCCAAGCGCGGGTCTGAATGCGACCCTCGATATAGACTAGCTTTCCTTTTGAAAGATACTCGCCGCAGATCTCTCCCAGCTTTCTGAAGGCCACGATGCGATGCCACTCCGTCCGCTCTTTTTTCTCGCCGGTTGCCTTATCTTTCCAATCCTCGGAAGTGGCGACCGAAAAACTGGCCACGGCCGTACCGTCCGGCATGTAGCGCATTTCTGGATCTTTTCCCAGCCGGCCAACGATGATGGCCTTGTTGATTCCTGCCATAATTCCCCCTTTACATTGATAACGTGATGAAACGTGAAGGCATTGTGATCACTGATCACTGCCCCCTGATTTCAATACTGCCCTTCGAGCTTCCAGACGGGCCTTGATTTTGGGAAACTGGTTCATATCCGTATGCGGCAGGAAGAGAGCCGCCACATAATTGTCCATATAGGAATGGGTTTCCGAGAGTTCAAAATTGGTCATTTTTTTAGTCACTTCCACCACATCCCGGCGAATCCGGTTGGTCAGCGCACTCATCTTTGCCCCCATCAAAGACCCATTGCCGATAAAAGTCACACGGGCTGGATCCATTTCCGGCAGAAGACCAATGGTCATTGCTTTTTCCAGATCCACATAACTGCCGAATCCGCCTGCCAGGTTGATGCGATCCAGGTCCTTTACCGTCAGTCCGACTTCTTCCAAAAGGGTCATACACCCGCTGTAAATCGCGCCTTTTGCACGAATCAGGTTGTCAATATCCGGCTCTGAAAGAACAACATCCCGGTCAATCTGTGTTTCCGCTGCCCACGCCACAACATATTCCCAGATGCCATCGGTTTGGCGGATGCGGGACGTATGGAGGTTTCGGTTAAATTTCCCCAGATTGTCGATCACCCCCAGCTCAAACAAGGTGGCGACCATGATAATGAGACCTGATCCACAGATCCCCTTGGGCCGGACATTGCCGATGGTAATATTCATGGGCTCAAAGGTAAGGGGATCCATTGAAAAATCTTCGATTGCCCCTTTGGTGGCCCGCATGCCAAAGGTGATGCCGCCACCTTCAAAGGCCGGACCCGCCGAACAGGCGGCGCAGGCCAGCCAATCCTTGTTGCCGATGACGATCTCGGCATTGGTTCCAATGTCCATGTACAGGGTGAGTTCATCTGTCAGATACATGCCGGAGCCCATGACGCCCGCAACAATATCCCCACCGACATAGCTTGAAACCTGAGGATAAACCAGGGCGGTCACATGATCCCCCAGCGCCATTCCCAGATTGACAGCCTTTAACGGAGGATAGATCGATGAAGTCGGCACATAGGGCGATCTTCGAATAAACCGGGGATTGACCTTCAGCAAAAGCTGGGTCATGGTGGTATTGCCGGCAAGGGTAATGGTGGAAATTTCATCCAGGCCGATCCTGGCTTTCTTAACCATTTTTTGAATCAGCTTATTAATGACGCCAATCACCACCTCTTGCAGCTTTTCAAGACCCCCAGGTTTTTCAGCATACATGATCCGGCTGATTACATCCTCGCCATAGCTGATCTGGGCATTAAAATCACCGAACTGGGCCAGAACATCGCCGGTAATCAGATCAATCAACTGGCCGTAGATAGTGGTGGTGCCGATGTCCATGGCAATGGCGTAGTTGCGGTGCGTCGTATCGCCCGGCTGAATGTTGATGATGTGGGTTTTCCTTCCCGGATGAACCGGCCTGGCCAGCGTAGCGGTAATTTTAAAATCAGCTTCCCTGAGGATCTCCGGAATCTTTTGAATTACCGGAAGATCCACTGCC
>JAPLJE010000642.1 GCA_026388755.1 Deltaproteobacteria bacterium
CATCGCAGGGACATATGCTGGTCCGGGGAAGCCGTGCCGGAATTGTCGGACGGATCTGCATGGATCTGACCCTGCTGGATGTGGGGCATATTCCGGATGTTTGTATCGGGGATGAAGTGGTGATCTTTGGCGGTCAGGGGCATGAATTCATTCCGGTTGAGGAAATGGCTAACACCCTGAACACCATCCATTATGAAATCGTTACATCTCTGACATCACGGATAGAGCGGGTTTTTTTGTAAAGGGACAGATTTGAGGGGTCGGTGTGGCTGCTGCCTGCCATTGGTTGATTCCGTTTTTATCAAAATGCTTTACAAAGAACAGGCCATGAACTATAAAAAAAGCAGGATGATGTATTCATCCGTATTTATCTCTGCCTTAACGTTTATGAGGAGGATGCCGTGAGAGATGTGCTTACGCTGGTGATTGCCACTAAAAATACCGGCAAGCTCATTGAAATAGCTGCGTTGTTAAAAAACTATCCGGTAAACCTGAAAAGCCTTTCAGACTTCGGGCCCATTCCGTCTGTCGAGGAGGACGGTGCCACCTTTGATGACAACGCCTATAAAAAAGCTGCGTTTACCGCAAGGGTACTGGGCCTGCCTGCCCTGGCCGACGATTCCGGACTCGTTGTTCCGGCTCTGGGGGGCGGACCCGGAATCCTTTCCGCTCGATATGGTGGCGACAGCCTGACAGATGCCCAGCGCTGCGATCTGCTGCTTCAGAATCTGAGGGGGAAGAATGATCGACAGGCATCCTTTTCCTGCGTCATATCCATTGCCACGCCCACAGGTGTTGCTCTGACCTACGAAGCCCGGTGTGAAGGGCTGATTGCCGAATCTGCTTCCGGTATCAATGGGTTTGGATATGATCCGATTTTTTATTATCCTCCCCTGAACAAAACCTTTGCAGAACTGACCTCTCAGGAGAAGAGCCAGATCAGCCATCGCGGCAAGGCTCTGAAAGAACTACTGGCCGAATTTGACAACGTGCTGCTCTGGCTTCAGCAGCAGATGCCGGTTCTGGAAAAATTTCCCTGTCATGGAAGCGTAACATGTTAGACGATTTAATTCGAAAAAATCGGTCCTGTCGAAGATTCGTTCAAAGCCGCTCACTGGATATGAATGCGTTGAATGAATTGGTGAATCTGGCCCGCCT
Source organism: Deltaproteobacteria bacterium (assembly GCA_026388755.1). GTDB lineage: Bacteria > Desulfobacterota > Desulfobacteria > Desulfobacterales > Desulfatirhabdiaceae > RAAP-1. Next base: position 1,159 of record JAPLJE010000642.1, read on the forward strand.
ATCGGCATCCGCAGCCAATTTGCAGCCATTGAAATACGTGATTTGCTGCAATCCGGAGAAGAATGCCGAGATATTCCCCTGTCTGGCATGGGCTGCTTATCTCAAGGACTGGCCGGGTCCCCTGGAAGATGAACGGCCATCCGGTTATATTGTTGTGCTTGGGGATACGGCCATTACTCAGGATTTTGGATGCGATCACGGCATCGCCTGCCAGAGTATTCTGCTGGGCGCCAGAGAAAGAGGGCTTGCCGGATGTATGCTGGGGGCCGTGAACCGGGAAAAGCTTCGGGATGTCCTGAACCTTTCCGCGCAGCTTAAGATCCTTCTGGTTCTGGCTCTGGGGGTGCCACGCGAAGAAATCGTTATCGAACCTCTCGGGGCTGATGGCAGTATCCGATACTGGCGGGACAGCCGGGGGGTCCATCATGTTCCCAAGCGAAGCCTTAAGGATATAGTTATTGAAGCTTATGGCTGATTTTTTTTCGCTTATGCTTGGATGCCAGCAAGTCCTTTCAACCAAAATATAATAAGTGGTTCATACTCAAAAATAAATATCGAAATCCGGAACGCATAATCACTTTATCGGGTTTCAGATTTAACGTTTCTCGATTGTTATCATATTAACAGCAAGGAGTTATAAATGATGGTGATTAAAAACCAGGGAGTCGATATTTCCTTGGAGATTGGCGGGATAGCAACCTTGGAGATGGCGCGGTCTCTTTTTGAAAAAAAAATGGATGCCGCCAACCTCTCAAAAATCATGAAGATTCAAAATGCTGCTGCCCTGTTGAAAATAGCCAATGCCATTTCCATGTGCGAACCGGATGCGGTCTTTGTCAATACGGGCTCCGAGCTGGACAAACTATTTGTCCGGAGCCTGGCCCTTCAAAAAGGTGAAGAAACCCTGCTGGCCATGGACCATGGAAAACCATACCCTGCATTTTGATCTAAAGGAAGAGCAGGGAAGGATTCTGGATCGGACATTCTATATCGCCAACGAAGGCGATCTGGTCAGCTCTTTGGCCAATAAAATGCTCCGTCAGGATGCGCTTAGGGACATCCGGGAAAAAATGGTCGGCATCATGGCCGGCAAGGTCATGTTGGTGGGGTTTTACATTCGGGGGCCAGTCGGATCGCCCGTATCCAATCCAGCGTTGGAAATCACCAGCTCCGCTTATGTCACCCACAGCGCAGAGCTCCTTTACCGAAATATTTATGCCCGTTTTGACGGAGAAGTTGAACGTCTGAAACATTTTTATACGAATATTCA
>JAPLJE010000833.1 GCA_026388755.1 Deltaproteobacteria bacterium
GATAAACAATTTGATCTAAATTTGACGATTTTCAGGCGCATTTATCCTGACTATCATACTTTCTCTTCAGCTCTTTGATATTGTGGTTAAATTGCCAACTTGAGATTGCGGTTTTCTCATAATTACTTACGTTCAAAGGTAAACTTCTGTCCTCCTATGGAAACCCCCAACATGAGACCTCCATTAACGTGGACAAAAGTGGCCATGCCATTGACATAGCCGGTTTTCGCTTGGCCGCCGCCGCGGGGGCCGGCACTGGCGCCTGCAGTGGCACCTGTGGTTGCGACCTGGGCCTCGGCTCCCGCCGTTATGGCGACTGCCTGGGCAGTGGCGTTAAATTCGAATTTGCCGCTGGTAAATGCATCATAGGCCCGTTTGTCTTTGAAGAAGATAACTTCACTAAAGGCTTCGCCGCCAGCCTGGAATCCGATCGATCCCTCGATCACCGTTGATTTTCCCATTACTTTGCCGTGCTGGTAGACCTGCCCTTCTCCATAGGAACCGCCGATTACATACGCGCCTTTACCGATAGTTGGAAAGACCGCGTAGCCATATGAATTCTTGAAGAATTTTGCCACGACGGGTGAATCCCGAAACATGGTGATAGTACTTGAATAATCCTCAGCATTCGCAGCGATGGATACGTCGGCTATCCCAAGAATTAATGCGACAATTAATAAAAATGATAATTTTTTCATTTCCGTACTCCTTTCAATTTTGAGGTTTTTGCGTGAAGAATTTATAAAATATACCCACATATTTATATATTTTCCATTTTTTTGCTGTGACTGTTTTTCTCTCGTTTTGATATCATTGCAGATACCTGAGCCTCATGCAAAAGCCCGATATAGTCATTTCTGCGAATACGGGAATCCTTATCTGATAACATTTCCTGAATTTATGTTTTCGTGGAAATTGCAGTTTTTCAGATTTTTGCAAGAGACTCTATGGAAAATTAACGCTTGATTACAGAGCTGCATTCTTTATGCCAGGTTTCCAACACTCAGCGTCACTACTTCCATCATTCTGATTTTTAAGAATAATTAGCTAAATTAGCATTTATGGGGCTGTATTTAACAGTCATATATAAAGGTCATATTTAACCAGTGGTCATATATGACTCTTTTTGGTCTCCCTGGAGAGATGGCTGGTAAATGATAAGAACAGCTTGAAAATGATAAACGATTTTTTCTTGGCACCTGCATCGTAATTGTATTTGCAGGTCGCTTCATTAAGCTGAAAATACTATCACCCTCCGCGCTTTTGTATCCAACTATCCAATTTATTTACACTTTGTTTGACTTATTTTTTCCATTCTATTAAATATGAGCCTTCGGCGCAATTTGATGTTAAAAATACTTGACACTGTTCAGATATTCAATATTATGCACATAAAGCAATTTCAGGCATTCACAGATTACATGTCCACGATCATTAACTGGATATATAAGAAAGGGGGAATTGGGAATGACAGGGATAACAAATATCCTTAGGCGCATGATGCAGTTAAGCCTCATGGCAAGCGTGGGATTCGTTGCGCTTCTTTCATTGGCGCAAATCGATACAGCATTAGCCGTCGGGACCGCACCACCACTAGGTGGGGCAAATAGCTTCGCTGTATTGGGCGCATCGACGGTGACCAATACCGGCTCGACCCTAATCACCGGAGACTTGGGACTCTACCCTGGCACTTCGATCACTGGACTTGGGAGCATCACCCTCACAGGAACGGTACACCAAACTGATGCGGTCGCGCAACAAGCTCAAATTGATGCTACCACTGCGTATAATAATCTCGACCAGGTGTGCGATACGACTATTTCGGCAGATCTGGGTGGGCAAACGCTCGTTCCAGGTGTCTATTGTTCAGGGTCGTCAATGGGGTTGACTGGAACCCTCACGCTCAACGCAGGGGGCGACCCCAATGCGGTATGGATTTTCAAGATGCCAGCAAGCACACTCACGACGGCGAGCGGTTCGTCTGTTGTCTTTATCAATGGCGGGCAGGCTTGCAATGTATTCTGGCGGTACAACCACTAGTTTCGCAGGAACCATTATCGCAAACACGAGCATCACCATAAATAACGGCGTCACCCTGTCCGGTAGAGCATTGGCGCTAACTGGTGCCGTAACGCTGGATAGCAGCAGCATCACCGTATGCTCGCTGACACCAACTCCCGGTGCTCCGACGCTGAGCAAGGCCTTCAACCCGGCCACGATCAACGCAGGCGGTGTCTCAACCCTCACCATCACACTGTCCAACCCAAACACCAGTCTCGCGACCTTAAGTGTCCCGCTCATTGACACCTTGCCTCCCGGGGTGGTGATTGCGTCCACTCCGAATGCAAATTCTACCTGTGGCGGCATGACCGCCTCAGCCGGCGGAAACACGGTGACCTTGACGGGATCGATCCCGGCCGGCTCCGGCAGCACTGCTGGCACCTGTCAGGCGACAGTGAATGTGACCTCAGCGTCCGCGGGTACCTACATCAACACGTTGGTTGCGGGCGCCTTGCAAACCAACCACGGCAGCAACACCGTCGGGGCTATCGCGACCTTGACGGTTGTCCCGCCCATCACCCCCACCACGGCCACGACCGTCCCCACGCTTTCTGAGTGGGGCATGATCATCTTCATGGTGTTTGGGGGATTTATGTCGATTTATTATCTGAGGAGACAGAGAAGGTAAAATCCTAAAACGGTTTTCAAGAAAAATGCGCAGAGGGCGAGAGAATTTTTCTCGCCCTTTTTTTTACGCTTTTTTCAGTTACAGGAACGGGGCAACAAGGAATTTACCCTTGTTGCCGCCTGAATCGGGACAGTTCGATACCGGCTTGGAGTTTGCGTGCAGGAACCCTATACGCGTGAATAACTGACGCTGTCCTTTTCAAATTCTGCAATCACCGTATCGCTCAAAGAGGGGCGTACTTTCGGCAGGATTTGGATGAATGTCTCGGCGGTTACCCGGTAGTCTTCTTTACTGGTAAGCTCCTGTTCAAACGCAAAATGCGCAACCTGCTGGAAAAGATACTGGATATCCGATGGCGTAAACCCAGAAGTCATTTCGACAATGCGATCCAGATCAATTTGTCCGGTATTGAGTTTGGAAAGATAATGTTCAAGAATCGTTGTCCTGCCCTCCCTGTCCAATCCCCCAACCGGAATGATGCAGTCAAACCTTCCCGGACGCAGCATCGCGGCATCCAGTTGCCGGATGTAATTGGTGGCGCAAATCAGCAGTATCTTGTTCTTCTGATTCTTTAGCAAAGGAATTTGTTTTAAAAACTCGTTCGTAATGGACTTATCAATCCGGTCAGCTGTATCACGACTGCCAGCGATCTCTTCGAACTCATCGATGAACAGGACCACTTCATCAAGATGCCTTGCCTCTTCCATGACTTCCCGCAAGTTGGCGCCTATCTTCTCAACCCCGTCCGCCATAAGCATGCTGGGGAAGATCTCTATGTACCGCCAGGACAGGATGCCGGCGATCGCCTTTACAAAATGGGTCTTTCCCGTACCCGGAGGCCCGAAGAAAACAATTGCCTTGGGCGGAACCACTCCGTGCTTTATCGAAAGGCCCTCCTCCATAAGGGGAAGGATGATTCTGCGTTGGACCAACTGCTTAGGGGGCTGGGAATCGGATATGGTATCCCAGATTTCTCTGCCGATGGTTTGAGCTCCCATCTCGTGCAGGATACTCTTCCGTTGATGGGTTACGTACTCGTCAGGGGCCTGTTCTATGTTCTCCAGAAAATCGATGCATGAAGTCCGCAAACCCACATCCCGGCCGAGTTTTTCTGAGAGAAGCCACTTATGCTTCAATATCTTGGGCCACAGATCGGCGGCAATATCCGGTTCAAACGCCGCTCCGCTGAGCTCAAGGATTTTATTTGCACACTCTTCCGGTGACAGGATTTCCGGCGGGTTATCGTTCATACTATTACTATACCTTGTTCTGGAATTTGATGACATTAAGTTTGTTGTAAAGTTTTGACTTGGGCCAAGTTTGAAAGGATAGAATCAGGCGCCATGCAGCACATCGATCATGGAAAAAACCCTACCCTGAATGCCCTGGATGATTTTTGCATGCAGATAGACGACGGCATCCAGAGTCCCCAGGGCATAGACATCCCGGCCATTGACATTATGGGTGAATTCAAAGGTAACGGTCTGATCCGCGGAAGTCAGGGTGTAAGTATGCCAGCCGTGCCCGCCGATATAGGCTTCCGGAATGCCCCAAGCTTTTCGCTGGACATCGGGGTTTCTCTCCATTTGAATCTCTTTTTCCGTAAAGGGAATCCCCATTTGGTTAAAATAACCGACGATGGCCTTTGCCGTACCACTGGTGTCCGCCTTGCCGTGTTGATGGCTTTCCCGAACCTTCAGGCTGTATCCTTTATACAGGTCCGGAAAATGGGCCGCACCATATTCCAGCATGGCCTGAAGTCCGACAATCTGCTTGGCCATGTTGGGCGCAATGACAGCTGCTGTCGCGGAAGATGTGACCGTTTTCTCGAGAGTTTTCCGGTCCCCGCCGGTTGTTCCCATGACAAACGGCAGATGGTACCGGACATAAAACATTGCATTGGCATTTACCGCGGAAGGATGGGTATAATCTATCATGATGATACCGGGATAATTTTTAATAATATCCCCTATTGCCGCATCTCGGTTATCCGGATGCAGCAACCGGATCAGCGTGTCTCCCAATTTAAATTCTGAATACGGAATATCAGCGCCGGTTAAAGAAAACGGAATCAAATCAAACCGGTTATCGTCAACCACATGGCCTGCCACCGTAGCCGCCATGTTCCCCGGCAAGCCATTCACCATCACACGAATTGGATTCATTGGAATTCCTCCCTAAAATATATCAGTCTTCATGCTTTGTTCTTAAGCCGTTCAATACTTGCAGCATATCCTCAGGAATCGGCGCCTCCAGATAGATTTTTTCGCCGGTTGCCGGATGGGTAAAAACAATACGCCAGGCGTGCAGCATCTGCCGGGTTACGGTTTTCAGAATATCCGGCAGATGTGCGCCGGAATTCCGATATCCATAAACGGCGTCGCCGACAACCGGGTGCTGCATCGACGCACAATGCACGCGAATCTGATGCGTTCTGCCTGTTTTGATTTCGATTTCAAGAAATGAAGCCGCGTCAAACAGTTCTTTGACCCGCCAGAGGGTTCTGGCATCCCGGTTTCTTTTGCTCAGAACAGACATTTTTTTCCGATCCACCGGATGTCTGCCGATTGGCAGGTCAATCACGCCGCTTGAGGTTTTCATTCTTCCCGAAACCCGCGCCAGATGACAAGAATACCGGACGTATCCTTATCCAGCCGGTGAACAATTCCGGGGCGGATTTTACCGCCGATGCCCTCCAATTTCGGGCAATGATACAGGATTGCGTTCACAAGGGTTCCCGAGAAATGACCGGGAGCCGGATGGACCACCATCCCTGCCGGCTTGCTGATCACCACGATGTCTTCATCTTCATGAAGGATGCAGAGGGTGATGGCTTCGGGTTCACAGGCAATGGGTTCGGGGGCGGGAATACAACCGGAAATGATATCGCCGGCCTTAACCCGGTAGCCGGGTTTTTTGATTTCATCCAGGACTTGAATCTGTCCTTCCCGAATGAATTTGGCAGCCATGGAACGGGAACAGCCGGCAACCTGCAGTGCAACCACGTTATCCAGACGCTCTCCGGCATGTTCAATCAAGACGGAAAAAGAAAACGGGCCATGCAAATGCATCATGGAGGGTTCATTGAACTTCGGCAGTCTCCTGAATAAACAGGGATTCAATTTCCAGAAGAATCGTATCCTCGGTTGTCTGCTTGGATGTGGAAAGCTCTTTAATCAAAAGTGTCTGCGCCGTATCATACAGTTTTCGTTCGCCAAAGGACAAATCTTTGGTCAGCTTCAGCAGGTAAAGATCCCGGAACACTTCCGCAACGTCAAACAGCGAACCGGTCTTGATTTTTTCCATATAATCCCGGTATCTGCGATTCCAGGTCTGGGATTCAGCCGCGATATCTCTTTGATTTCTCATCAAATCATAGATTTTGGGAATATCATTTTCCTGGATAAGATCCCGAAGGCCCACGGAATGCACGTTCCAAGTGGGAATCATGATCACCATGCCGTTCTCGAGAATTTTCATGATATAAAAATCATGTTTTTCTCCATTCACTACTTTGCATTCGATGGCATCAATGCGACCAACACCATGAGCAGGATATACAGCTAAATCACCAACCCGGAATTTCTTGACGCAGGTTGTGGGAGGTTGAACCTTGTCTTTACTTTTCTTTTCATAAAGTTTCATAGTGTACCATGTATAACCAGTATCGGGGCGTGAAATTCGGGACATGAGATGAGGAAACAGCGCATGAAGTAAGATAACTAAATACTCCTACTTGAGATAGATTATTACCACACATCAACTGAACAAGCAATAAAAAAAGGATTGACGCCTTGCGGCGCCAATCCTTTTTAAAACAACTCAACGGGATTTGAAGCGTAGTGACTACATCAGGAACGGAACCATCAGCAGCGCCACAACGTTCAGAATCTTGATCATCGGGTTAACAGCAGGACCTGCGGTGTCTTTGTAAGGATCGCCGACAGTGTCGCCGGTAACAGCGGCTTTATGAGCATCGCTGCCCTTTCCGCCAAGATGACCGTCTTCAATGTATTTCTTGGCATTGTCCCATGCAGCTCCACCGGTTGTCATGGAGATGGCCACAAAAAGACCGGTGACGATGCTGCCGATCAGAAGACCGCCCAAGGCAACCTTGCCCAGGAGAAAGCCGACGATGATCGGTGCAACTACCGGCAGGATGGCCGGAATAATCATTTCTTTCAATGCGAACTTGGTAACGATATCCACGCATGCGCCGTAATCAGGTTTTGCGGTTCCTTCCATGATCCCGGGAATGGTGCGGAATTGTCTGCGGACTTCCTCAACAACCGCGCCGCCGGCATTACCGACTGCTTTCATGGCAATGGAGGCAAACAGATACGGCAGCAAACCACCGATAAAAAGACCAATGATAACTCTTACGTCGGAAAGGTCAAACCTGATGGCCTCGGCACCCTTTGCGCCCAGGAAGGAGAATTCCTGAACATAGGCAGCAAACAGAACCAGAGCAGCCAGACCGGCGGAACCAATGGCATAACCTTTGGTAACGGCCTTGGTGGTGTTTCCAACGGCATCCAGTGGATCGGTGACAGCGCGGACGCTTTCATCCATTCCGGCCATTTCGGCAATGCCGCCGGCGTTGTCGGTAATGGGGCCGTAAGCATCGATGGCAATAACCATACCGGTCATGGAAAGCATGGACATGGCGGCCATGGCAATGCCATAAAGTCCGGCAAAGTAATGAGCGGCAAAAATGGCAATACAGATGGCGATAACCGAAGCGGCAGTCGCCTGCACACTGACGGCAAGACCGGCAATGATGTTGGTGCCGTGACCGGTGGCGGAAGCATCTGCAATGCCTTTAACCGGTGCATATTTTCCGGTGTAGAATTCGGTGATGATAACAATCACAACCGTCAGAATAAGACCGATCAAGGTACAAAAATAAATATGCATGGCGGAAATGGTGCCAAGGCCGCCCATATATCTCATGGTGACAAAATAAAAGGCAATCGCCGCAATAATGGCTGCGCCGAACATGCCTTTATACAGAGCGCCCATGATGTATTCGCCTTTGCCAAGTCTGACAAAGAAAATGGCGATCATGGAAGCCACAATGGAAATGGCGCCAAGGACCAGCGGAAATTCCGCAGCAATCAGAAGTTTGGGGAAAAGAAGATGACCGATCAACATGGCGGCGACAGCGGTAACCGCATAGGTTTCAAACAAGTCAGCAGCCATACCCGCGCAGTCGCCGACATTGTCACCCACGTTATCCGCGATAACAGCCGGGTTTCTGGGATCGTCTTCCGGAATTCCGGCTTCGACTTTACCCACCAGGTCAGCGCCGACATCCGCGCCCTTGGTGAAGATACCGCCGCCCAACCGGGCAAAAATAGAGATTAAGCTACCGCCAAATCCCAGGGCGACCAGAGCCATGATGTCATGGGTCAGATAATAATAGCCGGCAACGGAAGTCAGCGCCAGGCCGGCAACCATCATTCCGGTAACCGAACCACCTTTGAAGGCAAGCCCCAATCCTGCAGCCAGGCCATGTTTACAAGCTTCAGCAGTTCTGACATTGGCAATAACCGACACTCTCATGCCGATATAACCGGCAATAAAAGAGGCCACTGCACCAATCAGAAAACCGACGGCTGATTTCTGGCCCAGGGTAAAAAATATGATGACGACAATGATAGCGCCGACAATAGACATGCTTTTTAACTGACGATTCAGGGATGCAATCGCACCTTCCTGAATGGCTGCTGCAATTTCCTGCATCTTTTCATTACCCGCCGGAGCAGCTTTAACAATCGTAGCCAGCGCGACTGCAAAAAGGACTCCAATTACACCAACCAGCATACACGTCAATGGAATATTTGCCAGTACGTAATCCATTTATTTCCCTCCATCTGTTGTTTGACTTGAAATTGTGATTATCGACCGATTGAAACGATTCATCGCTTCCTTTGCACCATTACAAAGGACGGTAACTGCCGCATCCCGGGCCCGGGAAATGATGTGTTCCAGCATTTTGCTCTCTTCCAGTTTAAAGGATGATAAGACATGATCCACAGCATTCATTCCTGCTTCGGGACGCCCGATGCCCATGCGAAGGCGGGCAAAGTCTCCTCCGCCAAAAGCATCCATCAACGACTGAATACCATTATGTCCCCCGCTCCCTCCTTTCTCTTTAATTTTAATTCTTCCAAATGCAAGGTCCATGTCGTCATGGACAATTAACATATCTTCACAGGATAGACCAAAACTTTGAGCAAGTTGGTAAACCGGATTTCCACTGAGATTCATATAAGCCATCGGCTGCACCAGGACAACTTCCTTACCTTGTATCCTTCCCATTCCGATCCGTGCATTCGCCGGATGCATTTTCAGGGAAATGATAAATTCACGGGAAATGGCCTCAATAACTTCAAAGCCTACATTGTGACGGGTTTTTGTATACTTGGTTCCCGGGTTTCCGAGCCCGACGATCATAAAGCATTTCTG
>JAPLJE010000715.1 GCA_026388755.1 Deltaproteobacteria bacterium
TTTGAAGGGATTATTTGATAGTTTATTCAAGAATAACTGTTGAAACTCGCGGTAATGTTCACCTGATGGGACTCAACCGCCCGGAAAAACAAAACGCTTTTGACCTGGAGATGTACAATGAGCTCGCGCACGCTTATGGCGAACTGGACAGAAGCCCGGAGCTTCGCTGCGGCGTTCTCTTTGCACACGGAAAGCATTTTACATCGGGGCTGGAACGCGACAAGTGGGCGCCGGTGCTGGCAAGCGGCAAGTGGACAGTCCCGGAGGGTTGTATCCATCCTCTCGGCATTGATAGTGCCGCAAGATGTAAAAAACCGGTGGTCATGGCGATTCAAGGCAGATGCTATACCATCGGTTTTGAGCTGCTGCTGGCGCAGGATATTCGCGTAACGTCAACGGATGCGCGTATAGCCTTGCTGGAGGTAAAGCGCGGCATCTATCCGGTGGGCGGCGGCACCGTGCGGCTCTCCCAGGAGATCGGCTGGGGTAATGCCATGAGATATCTTCTCACCGGTGATGAGCTCACCGGCTCCGAGGCGCACCGGCTGGGTCTGGTTCAGGAACTGACCGAACCGGGAAAAGAGCTTGATCGCGCCATGGAGATTGCCATGAATATATCCAAGCGCGCGCCGCTCGGCGTCATGGCAGCCCTTAAATCCGCGCGTATCGCCGAAGTCGAGGGCCCCGACGCCGCGTTTGCAAGGCTCATTCCGGATCTTATGCCAATCATGGCAAGCGAAGACGCAATCGAGGGCGTTATGTCCTTTATCGAGAGGCGGAAGGCAAATTTCAAGGGGAAATAATTCCCCATACCGCTTACGCCGTATCGGTTTTTTATCCTTAAGTTGCCGGCTTTTGCCCCTCCATGCCTGGCAGATTTTCTGCAGCCTGGCATCGTTATTACGATATCAATCGCTGATGATTTTTTCGATACATAATGAATTGTTTCAAAGGGAGGAAACCATGATGATGAACGCCCGGCAGTATGAGGAAAGCTTACGCAAACTGAATCTTAAAGTATACATGTTCGGAGAAAGAGTAACCCACGTGGTGGACGACCCCATCATCCGTCCGTCCATGAATGCCGTGGCCCTGACCTATGAACTGGCTCATAAGCCTGAATTCGAGGACCTTATGACAGCCACTTCCCACCTCTCTGGCCGGAAAATAAATCGCTTTACCCATATCCATCAAAGCGTGACGGACCTGGTCAAAAAGAGCAAGATGGGCCGCCTTCTGGGATCCCAGACCGGCTGCTGCTTTCAGCGCTGTGTGGGTATGGATGCTTTAAACGCCCTGTCGATACGACTTTCGATATCTATAAAAAACACGGCACCGAATATCATAAGCGCTTTCAAAAATATCTGACATTCGTTCAGGAAAACGACTTGACCTGCGACGGCGCGATGACCGACCCCAAAGGCGACCGCAGCTTGCCGCCGCATCAACAGCATGATCCGGATCTGTATCTTCGGGTAGTGGAGGAAAGGTCGGACGGAATCGTGGTCAGAGGCGCCAAAGCGCATCAGACCGGCGCGGTGAATTCCCACGAGATCATTATCATGCCGACCATTTCCATGCGCCGGGAAGATATGGATTACGCCGTATCTTTCGCCCTGCCGGCCGACACCGACGGCATCACTTATATCATGGGGAGACAATCCTGCGACACCCGGAAATTGGAAGGAAAGACATATGATATTGGCAATGTGCTTTACGGCGGACATGAGGCACTGGTGGTGTTTGATGATGTCTTTGTTCCCTGGGAGCGTGTTTTCATGTTTAAAGAATACGACTTTTCGGGCCAACTGGTTGAACAGTTCGCGTCATACCATCGTCAAAGCTATGCCTGCAAAGTCGGCGTGGGGGATGTCCTGATCGGAGCCGCGCAAACCATCGCCGAATTCAACGGCGCTTCCAAAGCCTCTCATATCAAAGACAAGATCATAGAAATGAACCAGTTAAACGAGACATTGTTCTGCGGCTGCATCGCGTGCGCGGCCGAAGGCCATCAAGAGCCGTCCGGCACCTACTATGTTAACACTCTGCTGGCCAATGTCCACAAACAAAATATCACCCGTTTCCCTTACGAAATCGCCAGACTGGCCCAGGATATTGCAGGAGGGCTTATGGTGACCCTGCCATCGGAAAAAGACCTGTTATCGTCCGAGGTGGGCAAGTGGGTGAGGAAATATTATCAGACCCAAAAAAATGTTCCTTTGGAATCCAGGCTCCGTATTCTGCGTCTCATCGAGAATCTGACCCTGGGAACCGCTGCCGTGGGGTACCTGACCGAATCCATGCACGGCGCGGGTTCTCCTCAAGCTCAGCGAATCATGATCTCCCGCCAGGTAAATATGGACGCCAAAAAGAAACTGGCACAAAAACTTTGCGGGATCACAGAGGGCGACTAAAATGAATTGGAAAGATTACTATGAATCTCGCCAGATTGACCTTCACGCTGCCGCAAGTCTGGTCAAATCCGGAGATAGAGTCGTCGCGGCCCATGCCTGCGGTTCTCCGGAGCCGCTTCTCGATGCACTGGTCCAACGAGCAGGAGCATTGAACCAGGTAGAGATCGTCCATATGGTTTCCATGGGCAAAAGCACTTACTGTAAGCTGGAGAATGCCTCGTCTTTCCACCACAACTCGCTTTTTGCCGGTGGCAATACCCGGGCCGCCATCAACGAAGGGCGAGCCGATTACACCCCCTGTTTCTTTTCCGAAATTCCCTGGCTGTTTCGCGATGGCACCCTGCCCGTGGACGTGGCCATGATAACGGTTACACCGCCGGATAAAGTGGGCAATGTTTCTCTGGGCGTTTCGGTGGATTACACCCGCCAGGCGGCTTTAAGCGCCAAAAAGGTGATTGCCGAGGTGACGCCTCATATGCCAAGGACATTCGGAACCTCTTGCCTTCACGTAACGGAAATCGACCATTTCGTCCTCAGCGAAAGACCGATCATCGAAATAAGAATTCCAGAAATTGGTGTTCTGGAACAGGCCATCGGATCCCATGCCGCGCAATTGATCCAGGATGGCGATTGCCTGCAGCTCGGGATCGGTGCTATCCCAGATGCGGTTTTGTCCTTTCTGGACGGAAAAAATGACCTGGGCATCCATTCGGAGATGATATCCGATGGGGTGATGCGCCTGACCGAAGCCGGCGTTGTCACCTGCCGCCGAAAAAACCTGCACAACTCGAAGATCATCATCACCTTTGCCATGGGTACCCGAAATTTTTACAACTGGCTGGACAACAATTCCATGATCGAGTGTTATCCGGTCGATTACACCAACAACCCTTTCATCATCGCCCAAAACGACAATATGGTTTCCATCAACTCGGCTATCGCCGTGGATCTTTTGGGTCAGGTGGCAGCCGACACTTTAGGAGCCCAGCAATTCAGCGGCGTCGGAGGACAGGTGGACTTCGTCAGAGGCGCGCGAAGGTCCAAGGGAGGCAGAAGCATTATCGCGATGCCATCCACCGCAGCCAAGGGAAAAGTATCGCGCATTGTTACAAGTCTTGAACCCGGGCAGGCGGTAACAACTTCCCGCAACGATGTCGACTATGTGGTAACCGAACACGGCATCGCCCATCTCAGGGGAAAAACCGTCCGGCAAAGAGCCGAGACCCTCATTGAAATTGCGGCCCCGGAATTTCGGGAAGTGTTGCGGGAATCATGGCAAAGAAAAAATTAATATTCGTTTTTAAAAACGGGGTGCCTGAAGTTTTGATGAATTCGTAAAAAGTCTCTTTTCGGCTAATTTTTGAATTTTGACTTTTTACGAGACCATCAAATATGGATACTCTCTATTTCGGGTAGGTCACCCATACAAAACAGGGATGAGCCTAATTATTGTTCTGTTTAGAACGAAAGAGAATTAAATGAAGAAAATCTTTCCCATATTGTTAATTGGATTTTTTTTTGTGTTCTCCGCTGTATATGCGTTTGCCTTGACATTCGAGGGTATCAATTACACAGTCATTGAAAAATCCAATTGGCAAAATTTTAAATGCAGGATTAGCATAAGGTTTGAGCAAAAAGTTTCGAAGGAATTCTTGCAAAAATTGGCAGTAAAATTACGACAAGAAGAAACCATTAAATATACCAAAATATTAATATCATACTATTTACCAGGTATGATACCGGGCTCGGGTCCATGGGCTACAAGTCATTTTAATCCTGATCTGGAAGTTAAAATTCTCGGTACAACAATAGAGGAAGAAAAAGCATTGGTGAGTAATCCAAATCTGGAAGTTAAAATTCTCGGTACAACAACAGAGGAAGAAAAAGCATTGGTGAGTAATCCAAAAAATTCTTCTGGTGAAATAATCGGCGAATGGCTCGATGATGTTGGTACTAAATATACACTCCTAAAAAATAACGGCAAAATATTATTGATTAGAAAGTTCAAGAATGGAAGTAGTTCTGAAAAAGAGATGATTCAAAAAATGCAGTATGAGAGATTACGGTTTGAGGAAATAGGAGGTAATAATTATGGGGATTATATTTTAATCGATAACAATGGGCGTTTGTACGTTTATGATTATACAGGACTCCTTAGTACAATGCGATCAATTAAATAAAAATGGTTCCTCGCTGTCTCGTGTGGCAACATACATACGAAGAACCATCTCAACAATATGTTATCCGAAGGTTGAATATTTATAGATCGGCTTTGTTAACGATACCAAAAATATATGTTAACGATATCCTGAAGAAAAATACTTTCAGAAGATGTGAGTATCATCAAATCAACATATCTGGGCGCCATTAGATTCGCCTGGATGATTTCAGCTCAGCCCTGGACATTATATGTAATGGGCCTTCTCTTCCCGACTCACTGAGAGGCCCGTGGTGGGACGAGAAGAGACTCTCTCAAGCTAACGGGTCATCAGGCTTCTATTCTCTTAGTCTTGGTCTTGATTTCCGCGCCGCCTGCTTTGATAGTGACCTTAACAGCATCTTCCATCGGATCTTTGAAGGGCACCTGGATTCGGAGCAGGCCGTTCTCGTAGATCGCTTCGGCTTTGTCAGGTTTCACCGTCCAAGCTAAAGCAAGGGATGAAACATACTCGATGTCCCTTGCTGGCGCTGTCAGGTGGATGCAGTCTGGCAGAATCTTCAGATCAATGGTGCCCGTTGGCGCTCCTGGGATGGCAAACTCCACTACTAGCTTGTTCTTCTCCTCGTCAGCATATGCTACTGTACTGGGCGCAACCTTAATCCTATTTTCCAACATCATGGCAACCTCCTTCTTGGTTGTTTCGTGCAGTTAACCTGGCATGGCTCAGATAATCGGGAGTTTGGCTGAGAACAGCTCAGTCTCTTGATCATTCGTTGATGAGTCTTCAGAGATTCATGCAATCGCTATGATATCATGCCAGGAGGGCATGAATTATACACGGGAAACATTGGATGCGGCAGGACCTTTGGGGCCTTCAACCACATCAAACGTGACGCGATCGCCTTCAGAAAGTGATTTGAATCCGGTCGAATTAATGGCGGAATGATGTACGAATACATCCTTTCCGTTTTCCTGCTCAATAAAACCGAAACCCTTGCCGTCATTAAACCATTTTACAATTCCATTTGACATAGTGTTTTCTCCATTCAAAGTATTAATGTTAATAACAATCATCTCATCCTTTGGTAGGATATGTGAGATTGACACCCCGATACACTAAATATATCGCAATTATTGTGCCAGGGCCATGCTCTCATCATTAGGCCATATATCATACTGATATTTAAAAATAATTTATTAACAAAGCATTTACAGTGTTGCCATTGGCAGCTATAAAATAGGGTCATATTTAACCAT
>JAPLJE010000689.1:0-2179 GCA_026388755.1 Deltaproteobacteria bacterium
CTTGAAGTGACACGAAGGACCACCGTTGTTCTGACGGAGCGTCTTTCAAGGACCGGAAGCGTGGAATACCTGAATAAGAATCTGGAACGCGCCATGGACTGGCTGATGACCAAACCCGAACGCTACTGGTTTCCATCACCCGAATCCCGCTATGAGGATGCGCTGGCTGAACTTGCGGCTTATAAAAACAATCTCGAAAATGGCGCGGCTGTTTTTTATACTCGCGCCGATACCTTGCTGCCACTTCTTGCCGTGTATGACAATCTCTTGGGAAGCTGCGATGAAAACCTGATTAAAACCAAGGAATCAAATGGCGAACCGGTTAGTTGGTTCAGGGTTGATGACTATTTTTATTATGCAAAAGGCGTTGCAAGCGCTCTGGAGACTATTCTGGAAGCTGTCCTGGAGGACTTTCAGCCTACACTTGAAAACCGTCACGCCACGGAAATTCTTCATCATGCCATTGCATCCTGTAAAAGGGCTTCAGAAATTGATCCATGGCTGTTTGTGACAGACAGCGATTACAGCGGAATTCTGGCCAATCACCGGGCCAACCTGGCCGCGCCCATCAGTCATGCGCGCTTTTATATTGAAGTCTTGATCTCCGTTTTATCTACATAACACGGTTGCACAGGGAGAAATCAAATGAGAACAATCACAGGAATGATTCTGTCCTTTATGCTGGTTTTGCCATCAACACAGGCGCTGGCTTTGGAAAGATTTGAAATTGTGACGACCATGGAGTTGAAGCAACTACTGGAAGACAGGGCCGCAGACAAGGCCGATTTTCTTCTGATCAACACACTGGATGAGCTAATCTTTAAGGATTCTTCCATTCCCGGCTCCATCAATGTCCCCTGGTGCAAGGTTGAGGAGACTGCAGGCCGCTTGGGTGAAAACAAAAACAGACTCATCATCTGTTACTGAATGGGTTACAGGTGAGTCTTTGCCTATAAAGTGGCAGTTGCCATCAAAAAGATAGGTTATACAAACATCAAGATTTACAATGGCGGCATCAAGGACTGGGTTGATGCAGGTCATAATATCGAATCAAGAGAACCCCTTCCGAAATATGAAGGCATGTTTATCACTACGGATGAGCTCTTGTCGGCAATAGAGTCGGCTGACAAAAACGACTGTAAAGATCCTCAAAACCAGGTTTTGCTGACAATTTTAGACCTCCGAACTGAAAATTACCTTGAAACCGATAACCCTGTTCCCGCTATCAGAACACGCTGCAAGACAATAAAATGCCTGCTTGATGATTTGATCAATCCTGATTTCAGAAGGCTATAAAAACATCAAGGGACTTGATTTTGGCATCCGCGGATGGATCAAGTTGAACTATCCTGTAGAGATAAAAGATCCGAGCAAATGAAGCATAAATCCATCCGCACCCGCTTGCACCTTTTCATAGGGGTCATTTCCATCCTGCCCTTGATTATCTTCATCAACTCCTATTTTAACGAACAGGTGATTTCCACTGATGCCAGATACCATGATATTTTGAACTTAGAATCATTTTTCTACGACACCATTTTGTACGAAAAAGCTGCTTTGCAGGATCCCGAAAATGAAATTGGACTTAAGGCAAGATATGCGGAACTGGGGAAGTCATCATCAATAGTCAATCATGACATGCTGGGTCTTTTGCTGAAAAGCAGAGAAGATTTACTGTATAAAATGCTTTCACTGCAAAAAGAAAGCGTCTCTCTTTATTCCAAAGTGCATCATGTTTTACCGGACTTGCTCGGAAGCGTACGATATATTCACGAACACCATATCGCGTATATGAAAAACCTTCTTAACCGCGGAGCTTATACCAAAGGCTATGACACCGGGGAAGCATTCAAAAGAAGCCAGATCAGATCGGCACCGGAGATGGATATCATTGCCGCTGCCATCTCCATACAGACGAGTCTGCTGGACATTTTAAGCGGATTCTACGACCTGCAGCGAGGCTCCCAACCCAGCAATGTCAAAGGCGGATTCGAAGATCGAATACATCGGTTCTATTCCGCAGTCAACACCTTTGAAGATTTTTCTCTAGATGCTCAGGACGGTTTGCTGGTGGAAGATCTCCTTAAAAATGGACGTTCTTTTGAGGAATGGTTCAAGGAGTTGCTGACCATCGAGCAGACAAAAAGGGGGTTGATGGAAGCATTGGACAAAAACCGCA
>JAPLJE010000689.1:2275-5353 GCA_026388755.1 Deltaproteobacteria bacterium
ACCCTGATTCTGGCACTCTATATTTTTTTCCAGAATAAGCGCCTTTCCAATGAATTCCGGAGAACCGTCGAAGAGACGGAGAAGATGCAGGCAGATCTTTCCTATCAGATTCAGACAGGAGAAAACGATTTTGATGAATTCAAAATCATCTTCAAGGCCCTGAATTCAATGGCTCAGACTATTGCCATGCAGATTCGGGAGCTTCAGAAAGCCCAGTCCGATCTCAGTCAACGCGTGTCAGACAGAACCGCTGAACTGCAAAGCGCCAACAACTTGCTGCAAAAGGAGATCGAGGACCGAATCCGCTCGGAACAAGCCAGGCTACAGCTTGAAAAAAGACTGCTCAGGGCTCAGAAAATGGAAGCCATTGGAACCCTTGCCGGAGGTGTAGCCCACGACCTGAACAATATCCTGGCAGGAATTGTCAGCTATCCGGAGTTGATTTTACTGGATCTGCCTGAAGAGCATCCGCTTCGAAAGCCCCTCTTGAGGATACAGTCCTCCGGAGAGAGAGCCGCAGCCATTGTACAGGACCTTCTGACCCTGTCCCGAAGGGGGGTGATGGTATCCAAGGTTATCAACCTGAACACCATTCTACAGAATTACCTATCGAGCCCTGAATTCCAGAAAATGAAATCATACCATCCAAACGTAAGAATCGAAGTATCGCTGCAGTCCGACCCTGGCAACATCCTCGGCTCCCAGATTCATCTATCCAAAACAATCATGAATTTACTGACGAACGCTGCAGAGGCCATGCCGGAAGGGGGAAGGATCACCATCGTCACTCAGGACCGTTATGTTGATATGCCCATCAGCGGATATGATGATGTTAAAGAAGGCGACTATGTCAGCCTGGCGGTCTCCGATGAAGGGACAGGTATTTCAAAAGCAGATATCGAAAGAATTTTTGAGCCTTTTTTCACACGCAAAGAGATGGGCAGAAGTGGAACCGGACTGGGGATGTCGGTGGTTTGGGGAACAGTAAAAGATCATGATGGCTATATCGACGTTCAGAGCTGCGAAGGCCAGGGAACGACATTTACGCTGTACTTTCCCCTCAGTCGTTCGCAGCTTCCAGAGAGCGAGCCTTCCGTATCCATCGAATCCTATAAAGGAAATGGCGAGACCATTTTAGTTGTGGACGACGTGGAAGAACAGCGGCAAATTGCCACGCAACTTCTCCAAAAACTGGGCTACTCGGTCCATGATGTTTCCAGCGGTGAGGCCGCGGTGGAATACTTGCATACCGAATCGGCAGATCTGGTGATGCTGGACATGATCATGCCGCCGGGCATTGGCGGTCTTGAAACATACAGAAAAATTCTGGCGCTGCATCCTGAACAAAAGGCCATCATCGCCAGCGGCTTTTCAGAATCGACTCAGGTTCAGGAAGCGCAACTTCTTGGCGCGGGTTGTTATATCAAAAAACCCTATTCATTAGAGAATATAGGGTTAGCAGTAAAAAAGGAACTTAATAATTAATTCCACTGAATCCATGGGTAACTAACCATCCAGGATCAAATTGATTTCTTTTTCCTGAATCTCCGTTAACGATTCAAACTTTATACCCCAATGCCGGGAATTTGTCGTTTAAGGCCCCAGTGGGGCTGCCAGCATACAATGGCTTTAATTGGTGTTTGATCTGAAAGCTCAAGGAAACGTAACCATACCTCTTGCCTGTTTTCCAAGGCCTGGATTGTATGAATAAAGAGAGTCAGGACATCAACAAGCAGGCCATTGTATCGAAACCCCGCCGTGTTCTTTCAGCATCCGTCGGATGCGGACAAATCTGGTTCCATATTTTTCAATATCTCCGCTCAGACAAATAAACTCAGCCAGCAACAGATTGCGCAGAGAGGAAACATAATCGTCCCGCTGAAGATCCTCAATGGTCAAATGGCCATAAAGCCGGCCCGGGTTAGCAAACACAATACGATCGTCAAAAATCTTGTTCACAAGATCAGAAGTACTTTTGTAATCTCTGTAAACGACGGCGTTCAGGGATCGAGTTTTATATTTTGAAAAATGAGCCTCAACTCGACGGGCTGCGCACGGCCATGCACTTGATCTCGACGCAGCCGCCCTTGGGAAGGGCGCTGACCTCGACAACGGCCCGGGCCGGCCGATGGTCTGAAAAAAACTGTTGATAAATGCCATTAAAGGTGAAAAAGTTTCCCATGCTGGTCAGGTAGACATCAACGGATACGACGTGGTTCAGGTCAGAGCCGGATGCCAGTAGAATCTGGCGCAGGTTTTCGAGCGCCTGCGTGGCCTGGGTGGTGATATCCGGGCCTGCCAAGTCTCCGGTAGCAGGAATCAGTCCGAGCTGGCCGCTGACAAAAACAAAGGGTTCTGAAACGATGGCCTGTGAATATGGCCCGATGGCAGCCGGAGCATGACTGGTTTGGACAGGTGTGATCGGCAAGGGAGAGCCTCCTTTCGATGATGTCTTCAATAGCGTTCCACTCAGCCGCGGCTGAGCCCAAATTTAACAGTAACAAATTATTGAACAAAATAATTTGTTACTTAAAAGGGATTTTATTTCTCTTACACTTTTCGGATAATCAATCAATAAGAAAATGGCCTGCCGGTTCATGTTTCTGACTTGTATCGTAACTTTCTTTCAGATACCGGATCATCATGAAAAGATGATTTTGGATTTCGACATGTCAATCAAAGGAGAGAGATCATGACACTTGACCGAATGGTACTGGCGTTTGCCGGAAGTTTTATTCTGATCAGCCTGCTGCTGTCTCTGCTTCACAGCCATTACTGGCTGTGGTTTACTGCATTTGTGGGCGCCAATCTGCTGCAATCTTCCTTTACCGGATTCTGCCCGCTGGCAATCATCCTGAAATTTTTCGGAGTCAAAGAAGGAGCAGCTTTCAAATAGGCCGCTGTTTTTGAGCGCCGACGCCCGCCTCACCAGTTCACAGCCCCCCATCACTGAACGTCAACGCAGCGTATCCCGTCCGGCCGCCATGCCGGCGAGATCACATGGCTGCCTTTTTCCTCGGTGTTCAGAAGGCTGGCAAAGGTGACGGTGAAGTCACCGTAGCGGTTGTTGACGGCGTC
>JAPLJE010000633.1:0-11097 GCA_026388755.1 Deltaproteobacteria bacterium
TCCCTTGCGGTTCGATTGGCCACAGCCTCTCCCAGCACAACGACCTGGGAGCCGATATCGCTGGTGGGTTTTAAAAGAATCGGATTCATATCCACATGGGGGGCAGTTCGGCCGGCCTCTGCCTGGACAATCTGGGCCCGGCCCATTTCCAGCCCTTCCGGGGTGACGCCGGAATTGTTGGACATGTTCTGGGCCTTATAGGGGGCTACCCGAATGCCGCGATTGGAAAAAATCCGGCACAGCGCCGTCACCACGATGCTTTTTCCCACGTCAGAACCGGTTCCGAACACCGCCAGGCAGGGGGCTGGAGATCTACCGAATGTCATATTTTTTGCTGTAGCCTCGAGGGGTGATCATCAGCCCCTGATATTCAAACGTTGAACTGTTCCCGATGAAAACCGTGGAAAGCATGGTGACCTTGGCCAAATGAAGATGTTCAAGCGTGGTCAGATCGATTTCCTGCTCTTCCCGCATGGCGCTGGTTACGATGCCGACCGGCGTATTTTTATCCCGATGTTTTAAAATGATCTGCTGGGCCCTTTCCAGTTGGGTTGATCTGCGCTTGCTTTTGGGATTGTAGAGGACAATCACAAAATCTGCAAGAGCTGTGGCATTCAGACGCTTTTCAATGATTTCCCAGGGAGTCAGCAGGTCGCTGAGGCTGATGCAGGCAAAATCATGGGTCAGGGGAGCGCCCAGGAGCGATGCGCCGGCGCATACCGCCGGAATTCCCGGAACGATTTCAACTTGAAGCATCTCTGGATGGACGGCGGCCCGGGTCTCCGGCTTCAGGACCGGAATCCCGCGGATGGCGCATATCTCCAGAACCAGACCTGCCATGGCATAAATTCCGGAATCACCGCTCGATACGATGGCGCAGGACTTGCCGGACATGGCTTCTGCAATGGCGGCCTCGACCCGGTCCACTTCCTGGGTCATGGCGGAACTGATGATCCGCTTATTTTGGATCAGCGGCCGGATCAGGTCAAGGTATGTCGTGTATCCGGCAACCGTGTCAACGGCTTCCAGAACATCGCCGGCCCGTTTTGACAGATAATCCGGACTGCCGGGCCCTAATCCGACAACGAAAAGTTGATTCGGGCAACGGCCAGGGTGACATTCGGGCTGATCTGCTTGGGAACGATCAGTTCCCCTTTCTCCGATGCCAGAACTGCTGCAGCTTCGCATACGCTGGGTACTCCTATGTGTTGATTAACGATTTCCGATGGATTCGGGCTGTCTATTCCGGATAGCTCCTCCCTTGTGAAAAACCGGATGGGAATTTGAAGGCTTCGGGCGACTTCGATCAGTCCGGGCTCATCGGATTTGATGTCAATCGTGGCAATACATTTGAGACTGTTCAGGGATAACCCGAACTGAAGCAGTTTATTAACCAGAAACTCCCGGATTTCATTGGTACTGGTGTTGCGGTTGCACCCCATTCCAACGATCAGGGATTTGGGCCGCAGTATCAGGCAGGGGTCCGCAAAGACCATCAGACGATCGTCAACCACAACAGCAGGAGAGGATGCCTTTCCGGTTGTCGAAGCAACTGTCAGTGGAATCATATTGTCAAGTCCTGATACGTTATCCAGATGGTGATATGGATCATGCAGATAAACAGGAATCCGGTTCAGAAAGGCCATGCTGATGGCTTTGATGGCTTCGGGGTTTTCGATGAACAGGTCGTTATCGATTGCAATGACATCGATGGCCGGAGCCTGATTGAGATCCGTTGCCGTGGTAATGACCGGAATTGCCCGGAGTTTTCCGGAAATGGCCATTGTCAGGCGATTGGCGCCGCCGATGTGTCCTGAAAGCAGGCTGATGACATGCCTGCCTTTTTCATCCATGACAACCACAGCCGGATCCTTGATTTTCGAGGTAATACAGGGGGCGATGACTCGCACCACAATGCCGGTGGACATGATAAATACATGTTCTTTAAAAAGGGAGAAGCGATCCTTTACGCAGTCTGACAGCCGGACGAAAGAAAAACAGGGGACAGGGCAGGGAAGAAGGCTTTCGGAAATATGCAGGATTCCGGGGAAAGCATCCTTTAGCTTCAGGGCCAGGGAAAGACCTTCGGGGGTGATTGCCCAGATGGCAAGTTGTTGTGGGTCTGGTAGGTTCACTGCGGATCTTTTTCCCTGAACCCGTGCGTAAAGGCTTTGTCGTAAAGTTTTGAGCGGTGTTTCAAGCTGCCCAGGGTGACTTCAAGTACCTTGCCGACAATAACCAGAGCCTGCCGGGTGATGTTTTCTTTTCGGACGGTTTCGGACAATTGACCGATTCGGGTATAAAGAATCCGCTCTTCCGGGTGACTGATTTTATAGGCAATGGCGCAGGCTGCATCGGGACCGTATGCCCGGGACAGCGTGGCTTGCACCTCATCGATCAGGGAAATGCTGAGATAAATCGCCATGGAAGCCTGGTGGCCGGCCAGCGCTTCCAGGTTTTCCGATTCCGGAACCGGGGTTCTACCGGCCATTCGTGTGAGAATCAGGGTCTGGGAAATCTCAGGAAGCGTATATTCCAGGCCCATGGCTGCTGCAGCGGCAAAAGCCGCCGTGACTCCGGGAACGACGGTAAACGGGATGTTTTTGGCATCGAGGGCCGCCATCTGTTCGAAAATGGCGCCATAGAGGCTGGGATCGCCGGTATGGAGGCGGACCACTTGCTTTCCGGTTTCCCAGTTTTCGGCGATGACATCCACGATTTGCTCCAGATTCAGGGAGGCGCTGTCGATAGAGAGGGTTTGCGGCCGGGTCCATTTCAGAAGCGCTTCGGGAACCAGCGAACCCGCATAAATGACGACATCGGCCTGCATCAACGCCTTCTGGCCTTTGACCGTGATCAGATCCGGATCACCCGGCCCTGCGCCGACAAACTGAACCGGATATCGAACAACTGAAACGGATTGCACAGCATCATTCTCCAAATCAAATTTTAGGTTTAATAATTCCACTGATGATCCACACCGGATTCTGGGCTTCAAACCGCCGGCTCCAGGGCATGTCCTTGCTGCGGCAGACCTGAATCTGGGTGGTTTCGGTAGAAAAGCCCAGTTCTTTCAATGTGGTCAGGGCTGCTATAAGATTATCCATTAGAACGGTATTCATAACCAGAATGCCATCGGGTTTCAAATACCCGGCGGCCGAACGGATGATGGCTTCAAGATTCCTGCCGCCGCCGCCGATGAATATGCGGTCTGGGGCCGGCAGATCCTGAAGCCCGTCGGGAAGAACCGCCTGCCGGATTTCCATGTTCCGGACATTATGGCGCAACTGGTTGGATTCAATACTCCGGATGCGTTCCGGATGCTTTTCAATGGACACGATTCTTCCCCGAGGCACCAGCAGCGAGGCTTCGATGCCAATGGATCCGCTGCCCGCGCCCAGATCCCACAGAACATGATGGGGCAGGAGTTTCAGTTTGGCCAAGCTGATGGCCCGTATTTCCGATTTGGTGATAAGTCCGTTTTCATGATCGTAAGCATCGTCCGGCATGCCCAGATGAAGGCTGGGCAATGCATGCGGGACGGAAGTCCGTTTGAGCACCACAATATTGGGTTCGGAGAAGCTTTTCCCAACAGCCTCCTCAGGTGAATGCCAGGATATTTTTTCAAACGGCGTGCCCAGTTGCTCCAGAACGCAGATATTTATCTGATGAAATTGGTAACGGAGCAAAAGCGCGGCAATCCATGCCGGATTTCGGATCGGATCGGTCAAAACCGCCACAAGCGGCGATTCCGCAACGGTGGTCAGCAGGCTGTTCTCGGATTGTTTCCCGTGCATGCTGATCACCCGGGCATCCTGCCAGGGTTCCTTGATGCGCGCAAATGCGGCGGCAGCCGATGAGATGTTGGGATGGATCTCCACGTTATCCGGTCCCAGTGCAGCGATGATGGCAGATCCGATGCCGAACAGGAGCGGATCCCCTGAAGCCAGCACCACAACCCGATGCATCTTGAAATGCCGGCCGATAAAGTCCGTCAATTCCTGAATATCTCGGGTGATTACCTTCATGGTCCCGGAATGATCCTTAAAGCAGGCCAGATGGCGTTTGCCGCCTATCAGGATGTCCGCTTTGCGGATGATATCCAGGTGCCTTGCCGTCAGGTCATCCGGGGATAGTCCCATCCCGATGACAATGACTTTTGGGTGATCCGGTGAAGATGAATCGGTCATAAAACGTCCATATGCAGTTAAAAATTCAAAACTTCAGAATTATATAACACCTTGCCGGTATAGTCAAAAATCATGCCCTGAAGCGCGATATTTTCTCCGGTAAACCGGCGGGCGGACGCAATCATGCGTCTGCCGACATCCGAAATCAGGACAGGATGGGATTCCATGATCATGGATAAAGCTTGGCGAGCCGTATTGGCCAGGCTCAAGCGCCTGCTGAATTCCCTCTCGTTGGTAACCGCCGTTGCCCATTCAGACAGGACAACCAGAGACAGATCGGATTTGGCGGCATGGGTATGGGCAAAGCCCTGGGCCATTTTGATTGCTTTTCCGAATAAAACGGCAAGCGTAATCGTGGAAACCCCTTTTTGAGACGCCGCTTCCAGTGAAATTTTAAAAAAATCTCCTATCTGGACGAAAGCAATTTCCGGCAGATCCGGAATCGCCGATTGGGCAAAGCGCTCGCTTCTTCTGCCGGTGGTCAGGACCACCCGGGCACAGCCGCCTGCCCGCGCTACCGACAGGGATGAGGCAATGGTTGCTTCATAGGCCGCATGGGACATGGGCCGGACAATGCCGGTGGTTCCCAGAATGGAAATGCCACCGATGATGCCAAGTCTGGCATTCAGCGTTTTTTCAGCCAGAACCTTTCCTCGGGGCACAAAGACTTCAACACATACCGTATCGACTTTATCATTCTGCTTGATTTGCAGTTCATCCAGAACATCTTTAACAGCCTGGATGATCATCTTTCGGGGGCCCAGGTTGATGGCAGGCTCCCCTGGCGGAATCTCAAGACCCGGAAGCGTGACCTGTCCGACGCCTTCACCGCCGGTGATCGTTATATTCAATGGCTCTTTGCTCTTTTGAACGTCCCGGCGTTCCTGAAAGTCAGCGGCAAGGCAAAGCGTGACAATGGCGCCGATCTCCGCTCCGTGTGTGACATCCGGGTCATCGCCGGCATCCTTGATGACTGTTGCGCTGGCCCGACAGCCGGATATCTGCTTGCAGCAATGAACCGGAATCTGGATCCTGTCACCGGTCAAAAGCAAAATATCTACGAAACCCGGATCAGCGCCGGAAACAATCCGGGTCAGGGCGGCTTTGACCGCAGCCGCGGCTGCGGTTCCGGTGGTGAAGCCGGATTTAAGCATGGTTTTTGGATTGCTTCGCGATGATCAGGGTCCAGTATTCCGGGCTGCGGTCATTGAATTCCCGTGTGTCCGGGTAAATTTTTTGATCCGGAAGGCTGCAATTGGAAACGCCGACGCATCGTGTAAAACCGGAAGCATCTTCAAGGGCTGCATTAATGTCTTTAATGTTCCGATACGCCTTCATGAAAACGACATTTTCCGGCTTCATCGTCATCTGCCGCAGGCGATCTCCGCCGTTGACCCCGGAAACCACCAGAAGACATTCTTCGCCTTCCACCAGCGGCATATTGATGCAGGCCGCGGCTGCCTGATAAGACGTGATGCCGGGAACGGTCGTGATGGGAATATGGGGGGCAATTTCCTGAATATTTTTAAGAATATATCCGTAGGTAGAGTATGTCATGGGATCCCCGAGGGTCAGAAACGCCGCATTTTTCCCCAGTTCCAGCTCCGCGATGATGGTTTCCGCATGGGTCTTCCATGCCGTGCGGGTTTCTTCCTTGTCCTTTGTCATGGGAAACTGCAGCATCCGCACCGTTGTTCCTTTGGGGATATGTGGGCCGGCGATATTGACCGCCAGGCTGTAATCGTTTTTGGTGGATGCCGCGGCAAAGACAACGTCAACCTCGGAGAGAATCCGTGCTGATTTTACCGTCAGCAGTTCCGGATCTCCGGGACCTACGCCGATACCATATAATGTTCCTGTTTGTTGTTTCATTCCAATACCTTGATGAATATGATAGTATTCGTATTAAAGTTTTCAGTGCTGAGTTTTACGACAATTTCGCGAGTGCCAGTTTAACCAGTGCGTTCACCACGCTGGCGGCAACCGTGGATCCGCCTTTTCTGCCAACATTGGAGATACTGGGATAGTCCATGGCCATGAGTTCATCCTTGGATTCCGCGGCGTTCACAAAGCCGACAGGAAGACCAATGATAAGGGCCGGGCGTGCCTTGCCCGCTTTAATGAGCTCGATCAGTCGCAGAAGGGCGGTCGGGGCGTTTCCGACAACATAGATGCCGTCTTCCATTTCGGCCAGTGCGGCGTCCACAGCCGCTGCGGACCGGGTATTTCCCGCGTTCAGAGCGTTCAGGGATACCTGGGAATCCTGAATCAGGCAAGTGACGCGGCATCCAAAGCGTGCAAGGCCTGAAGCATTGATGCCGCTTTTGGCCATGGTGGTATCGGTAATGATGGTTTTCCCTTTACCGATGGCCTCAATCCCCTTAAAAATGGCATCCGGGTGAATCCGGACGGTTTTCATATAGTCAAAATC
The DNA here is from genome assembly GCA_026388755.1 of Deltaproteobacteria bacterium. GTDB lineage: Bacteria > Desulfobacterota > Desulfobacteria > Desulfobacterales > Desulfatirhabdiaceae > RAAP-1. The sequence continues at coordinate 6,622 of JAPLJE010000633.1, forward strand.
GGCCGAAGTATGAATCATTCTTCGGACTATTTGCCATTCATCAGAAGAAAAGGAATGGGGGCCGGCCTCGGTATCGATGATGGTAAAACTTTGAGCTTCGATTTCATTGGGGGTCATGATGTTCCTGTTGGGTAATGGGTAATGGGTAACAGTGCTGCAAACACGCCTGAACAAATGCAGTGGCCGCTTTCGGCTGACTGCCGAAATGCAGGTGAATGTAGCTGCCAAGGGTGTTATTTACTTGAAATCCTTCCTCGGTTTCGGACTCGTCGAATCGGGACGTTACCGCATACACACCAGGAACCTCCACGGCGGGAATAATTTCCGAATAATGAAATTCATGTCCGCGAATCTTCTGGCCTGCCTGCCCCAGAATCGTATTTTTTTTCAGAGTAATTTCCCGGTACCCCAGGGTTTTCAAGCGCTTCAGCATCCGGGTGGAAAATGAAAAGCATCCGGTCATGGGATGGTTCCGGCCATCCATATCCGTCAGCTCTGTGCAAAGATACATGAGTCCCCCGCATTCCGCATATATGGGCATTCCCTTCAGGCTGGAAGCCAGAATCTGGAATCGGAGCTGTGAATTTGCTGCCAGCTTTTCCGCGTGAAGTTCCGGATAACCGCCACCCAGATAGATGCCGCCCAGTTCTTCGGGCAGGCTGGAATCCGCAATGGGAGAAAATGGAACGAGTTCGGCGCCTGCTGCGGCCAGGGCATCCAGATTGTCCGGATAATAAAAACAGAATGCCTGATCCATGGCCACCCCGATCTTAACCCTGACGGATTCCGGGGGGCGAGGGGAGGGGGCCGTCTCCTGATCGGCATGGATGTCTGAAAAGCTGGCCAGCAGTGCATCCATATCCACGGATGATTCGATGAAATCAGCCAGCAGGTTGATGGCGCTCGGCGACAGGGGATGGTCCTGAAGGGTAACCAGCCCCAGATGCCTTTCCGGAATGGCAATGTCCGCATTTTTTAGCAGTCCTCCCAGGCAGGGCATTTGAACATGGTCTGAAAGCGCTTCCTTCAGATAATTCAGATGCCGCGCGCTGCCCAACTGGTTAAAAATGACCCCGCTAAACCGCAGGTCCGGGTCAAATTTTTCAAATCCATAGACCACGGCGGCTGCGCTTCTGGCCATGCTTTTAGCATTAACTGCCAGAAGCACTGGAAGGTTCAGCCATTTGGCCATCTGCGCGGTCGAGCCCGCCTCGCTTTTTCCGTCATACCCGTCAAAAAGACCCATGACGCCTTCAACGACTGCCAGATCCGCGGATTGGATATGGTGGCTGAAGATCTTCTGATTGCAGGACTTTGAAAGCATCCATCCATCCAGGTTGCGGCAGGCTGAACCGGTAATCCGGGTATGATGGCCCGGATCAATAAAGTCCGGGCCAACTTTGAACGATACGACCCGGAATCCCCGCCGCATCAGCGCGGCCAGTATGGCCAGCGTGAGGGTGGTTTTCCCGGACCCGCTCTGAGTTCCTGCAACAACAATTCCTTTAATCGGACACCCCCTTTGAAGGATCAGGGGTCGGTAAAAACACCGATGCCTGAGCCCTTAACGTCAGGTCTGGGTAGAGGATTTTTGCAATGGTCCGGATGCCTTCAAGAAGCCTTACGGTCGGTCTGGAAACCAGGACTTCATCAATCAGATAAATTTGACGGGTCTGGACTGCTTTGATCACGGAAAATCCCGGCTCGTTTTGAATCGTTTCAACCGTGATGTGATTCATGGGTCCGGATTGTGCCAGGAAGACATCCATTTCAGCGGCATGGGAGAGAATCCGTTCTTTCCCGTAAGCCGCGATGTTGGTGCCCCGAACCGGCTCGGCGTCTATGGCCAGATTGATCCCGCCGGCAGTCTCGATGGCAAAAATCGCCATGGAATCCGGCGAAAAAGTTTTCATCCGGTCATGAATGGCTTCAAAATAGACTTTTTTCCGGGGACTGATTTCCCGGACGCTTTCCCGAATGGATTCAAGCGATTCCTTGAAACCGGCGACAAGCCGGCCGGATTCCGCTTCCTTGCCAATCAGAACTCCGAGCGTTTGCCAGTAGCGGTAAATTTCATCCAGATTTCCGGGCTGAAGGGACACCACCATAATGCCGTTTTTCTCCAGATTGGCCAGAAGCCGGACATATCCCCGGTCGATCATGGGCCGGATCAGCACCAGATCCGGCCGGGCTGCCAGAAATTTTTCCAGATCGTCGTGATAGGAAAAAACCGGTTTTGTCAGGGCTTTTTCCGGATAAGTCTCGCTTGGAGACACGCCGATGATTTTGGAATCGAGTCCCAGTGAAAAAAGATTTTCCGTGTGACCGGCATATAGCGAAATAATTCGTGCAAATGGGGCCTTTACGGTGATCTTTCTGCCCATGTCGTCTGTGATAATGTCGGCACAGAATCCCCCGGCAACTGAGGTTGCCAGAATAATCAGCATCCATGCCGTATGGATCAGACATCTGCGAAGGAAGTGCGGTCTGATACCCTGGCAAGGACTGCAAGACCGGCAATCTTTCCTACCCGTATCACGGGACATGGGAGCTCCGATTGAACACAACCTGTCTGGCGTTGGCATAGGTATCTTCATAAACTTTGGCTTTTACCTGAAACACCGATTGAATCGTGGTTTCGGTCAACACCTGATCGCAGGGGCCGTGACTGACCACCCGGCCGCTTTTCATCAGGATCAGGTACTGGCAGAACAAAGCGGCCAGGTTGATATCCTGCATGACGGCAATCACCGTTTTTCCTTCATTAATAACCCGCTTGTGCGCCAGGCTGAACAGCGAAATCGCATGGGAAATATCCAGGTTGGATGTCGCTTCATCCAGAATCAGCTCCGGAAACGCAAACCGGCCAAGATGGGGATACCGGCCCATCATCACAACCTGACGTGATGTAAACGGAAAATTGACCGAATACTGCTGGGGAACCAGCGCAAATCTGCGGGCAATCTGCTTTCTGCTGTATTTTGCCAGCGGTTTGCCCTGATAGAAAATGATGCCCGCATCCGGCGTCCGGTGCCGGATCAACAGATCCACCAGCGTTGTTTTGCCGCAGCCGTTCGGGCCCAGTATTCCGTAAAACACGCCGGAATTCAGTTTCAGGGACACGTCGCTGATAGCAGGTTGTCTGCCATAGCCGAAACAGACCTGATCGGTCTCAATCGTCATGGATTCCGCCTGTCTGCCGTTTTCGGTAAATATAGCAGAAAAAAGGCCCTCCGGTGAGCGCGGTCAGCACCCCGATGGGGATTTCGTGCGGCAGCACGGCCCGGGTAAGGGTGTCTGCGCCCAGCAGCAGAATGGCTCCGGCGAAAATCGAGACCAGTATCAGCCGCTGGTTGTCCGGTCCGGTCAGGGTTCGCATGATATGGGGCACCAACAGCCCCACGAACCCGATAATTCCCGACACCGACACGCAGACAGCCGAAACCAGCGAAGCGGTGATCAGAAGAATCATCCGGACTTTCTGCGTATCCACGCCCAGGGATGCGGCGGTTCGAGAGCCCAGGGCCATCACGTTCATCTCTCTGGAAAAATACCCGCAGATGCCCAGACCTGCCGTAAGGGTGCCAAGGGTCAGCCAGACATCGGCCCAGGTTTTGGAGCCGAAACTGCCCATCAGCCAGAAAATGATCACGCTGACCTGCTCATCGACCATGTATTTGATAAAACTGACGTCATCGACCATGTACTTGATAAAACTGACGCCGGCAGACAGAATGGCCGAAACAATGATGCCGGACAGAATCAGATTGCTGGATGATAGCCCGGCGCTGGAAGATGCCAGATAGATGACCGCCATCAGGGTCAGGCCGGACCCGATAAACGCAAAAAGCGGGACCGACCAGATTCCCCAGATGCCGATGTTCAACCATAAGGCAAAGGATGCCCCCAGGGCTGCGCCGGCGGATACCCCGAGCGTGTAGGGATCGGCCAGCGGGTTCAGCAGAATTCCCTGAAACACGACGCCGGAAAGGGCCAGTCCGGCTCCCACTGCCGCGGCTGTCAGTATCCGGGGCAGCCGGACATCCGTGATTACGACCGGAAAAAGCGAATTGACGCCATCCAGAAGAAAATTCATTCCCGGCAGCTTTGCCAGAACAATCCGCAGCACATCGGAAAATGAAATGCGCATATATCCCAGGCCGCTGGAAAGCACCACCAGCGCCGCGAGCAGCAGGGACAGGATCAGGACCTGCCAAAAGCTCTCCTGGCCAAAGGTCCGGAATATGCGTTTCATGAAAAAGCGCCAACGATTGTTTTCAGATGATCCACCCAGATATCGACAATGGCATCGTATTCGGCAAGTCCCTTTAAAACCGGCTTGCAGGAAATGCCGTGTTTTTCGATAACGGATTTCCAGGAATGTTCATTGTCCCCAACCATGTCCTTCAGCACGTGATTTCCGGCAACGGCAAGACACGGCAGCAGATATGCCGATGTGATATTCTGTTTCTGAAC
>JAPLJE010000633.1:11119-11942 GCA_026388755.1 Deltaproteobacteria bacterium
TGAACCCTGGCGCAAATGCCGGCAATACCGGGCAAGCCGCTCATTGTTCCCACAAAGATGTTGGAATCCGCCTGCTGAAGATGATACATCAGCGCCGTATAACAGGCATTTGCCGGATGGGGGGAACCATGCCCCATGAAAATGACGGCTTCCTGCGGTTTTCTCTCCCGGGGGACTGCCGAAAGCAGGGCTGTTGCGACTTTTTCCATGTCATCTCCGGTCCCCAGAAGCGGCAATCCCATCATCACCTGCCGGAACCCGCCACGCATCCGGCCAAAAAGACGGCAGTTGATTGTCAGGTCGTGATGCTCTTTTCCCGAAATGACATGAAGCGCTTGAACCGCCACATGGGTGACCCCTTCATCCATCATGCGCGCCAGGGACATTTCCACGGAATCCACGGGCTGGCCATCCTCGGCCAGCTTCTGTCGCATGATGGCTGAGGTAAAGGCCCATCGAATCGGAATATCCGGAAATACGGCCTGCACCTTCAGCCCGACGTGCTGATAGGCAGCCTGCGCCTGCGGGGTGCGGGTTCCAAAAGCGACCAGCAGAATGCCTTTTTTTACAGGGACTGAGCGGTCTGTCACCATTCGGATTCCTTTGTCACCAGCGCAACCTGAAGAGATGATTCATATTTATCGCCTGCCATTAAAATAAAAAAGCCCTTCAAATTCGGAAGAATCTGAAGGGCTGCACCCGGCTTCTTTGCCCGTGGAAATATCCACTGCCGTCATCTGTTACCGCAGATTCCGGCCATTCATGATCAGGCAGGTCTTCTGGCTATCAGATCATCCTACTGACTGCGCCTTCCCGCAAGACT
>JAPLJE010000135.1 GCA_026388755.1 Deltaproteobacteria bacterium
GATGTCATCAGCGATGCGGCTTTTCTGGTCATGGACCTCCAGGACCGTCATCAGCCGCAATTGGCGCAGCGTTTTTTAAACCTGTACCTGGAACATACCGGCGATTATTGCGGCCTTCGTGTTCTGCCACTTTACCTCACCTACAGGGCGCTGGTTCGCGCCAAGGTGAATGCCATTCTGGCGAGGGAACTCGGTATCGGCAAAAAGCTACAGGCAGAAGCTGAAAGGGATTTTTGCGATTACCTGCAGCACGCAAAGCGTCATGCCGGATCGGGCAGACCCCAACTGATCATTACTCACGGCATGTCGGCATCCGGAAAAAGCACATTGACCCAGCCGATCCTCGAGCAAATCGAGGCGATTCGAGTCCGCTCTGATGTCGAACGGAAAAGGCTCCATGGCATGAAACCTCAAACAGACGGTCACGCCGTAATCGGTGAAGGAATTTATACCGAAAAAGCCACAGATCGCACCTATTCCAGGCTCGCTGATCTTGCCGGCCAAATACTGGATGCGGGATATTCGGTAATTGCTGACGCCGCGTTTCTTAAAATCGATCAACGGCTGCAATTTCAACGGTTGGCAGCGGTAAAACAGGTTCCGTTTCTGATTCTGGAATACATGGCCTCGCCCGAAATTCTCCGGCGGCGGATTGTTGAACGCCAGAAGAATGCATCCGACGCTGATCTGGCCGTGCTGGAACACCAGCTCCGCAACCGGCAACCCCTGTCTGAAAGCGAAAGGCGTTACTCCCTTGAAATCGACACCGAGGCCCCATTTGACGCCCGGTTTCTGGCAGAGAAGATTAGCAGCAATCGTCAGGATGCAGGATAAGATCCAGGAACGATAAGAAGTCATATTCTTGACTTTTTAGCTTGACATGCCCGGTAAACGGGAAAATAATATCTTCTTTTTTAAAATTCTTTATAAAAAGAAGGTGTCCATTGCAACTGAATGTCAGGGATGTAGCCGGAATTTTCAATATTTCCGAAAAAACCGTTTTTAACTGGATCAAACACAGAAATCTTCCGGTGTATCATGTTGACGAAGCATACCGGTTCAGCCGTTCGGAACTGCTGGAATGGGCCAGTGCCACGCAAACGGATGTCACATCCGAAATCATCAATACATCCGACCAAGATCCCTTGCTGATGCCCCGCCTGGATGAGGCATTGCAGGCTGGCGGGGTGAATTACGGCGTCAGTGGAACGGACAAGGCTTCCGTGCTGGATTCGATCGTGCAGTCCCTGAATCTTCCCGGGGAAGCGGACCGGTCCTTTCTCTATCAGGTATTGCTGACGCGGGAATCACTTGGATCAACGGGCATCGGCGATGGCATCGCCATCCCGCATGTCCGAAACCCCATTGTTTTGCAGATCCCCAGTTCGATGATCTCCCTGAGTTATCTGGAGCAGGCGGTGGATTTCGGCGCTCTGGACGGACGACCGGTAAGCATCCTTTTTACCCTCATCAGCCCGACGGTGCGTACCCACCTGAACCTGCTCTCGAAGCTGTCATTTGCCTTGTCCGATGCGCAATTTAAAACCATTATCAAGCAGCAGGCTTCCCGGGACAAGATATTTGCCGAAGCACGGCGCATTGAAGAAAAACTCACCGCTCACTGATGCGACTTATTCTGTTCTCCATAATGATTTTGTGTTTCAGCGGCCTTTGCTCATTTTTTTCGGGCAAAATTCCCCGCTTTGCCAATATCATGGGCGCTGGGGGAACCGTCCTGGGATGCCTGCTCGGCCTTTTTCCTGCCGTAAGCGTACTCTGGACGGGCCAGACAAGGGGATTTCATCGTGCATGGCTCATTCCCTTTGGGGCTTTTTCCCTGCAACTGGACGCCCTTTCCGCGATTTTTCTGTTTACGATCTTGATTCTGTCCGCGGTTGCCGCTGTTTATGGCAATACCTATCTGTGGGATTACCGCAACCGGAAAAACCTTGGGGCCTCATGGCTGTTTTTCAATATTTTGGTTGCCAGCATGATCCTGGTTGTTATTTCGCATAACGGCATGCTGTTTCTCATGGCATGGGAAATCATGTCCCTGGCCTCTTTTTTTCTGGTAACCTTTGAAGATGAAAACGAAAGCGTCAGAAGGGCCGGATGGATCTACCTGGTCGCCACACATATCGGAACCGCCTTTCTTTTTGTTCTCTTTATCCTGCTGGCTCATCAGGGTCCATCGCTGGACTTTAACCATTTCATGGCTTCCGGCCTGAATGGCACTTCTATGGCCGGTCTGGCATTTCTGCTTTCAGTAATCGGTTTTGGCACCAAAGCCGGATTCATGCCCTTTCACGTCTGGCTGCCGGAAGCCCATCCCGCGGCCCCCAGCCATGTTTCCGCCGTCATGTCCGGAGTCATGATCAAAACCGGCATTTATGGCCTGCTGCGGGCCCTGACTTTTCTGGGTCGCCCGGAACCCTGGTGGGGATGGCTGCTGATCGCCATCGGACTGGGCTCAGGCATTCTTGGCGTCCTGTTCGCTTTGGCCCAGCATGATCTGAAGCGGCTACTGGCCTATCACAGTGTGGAGAATATCGGCATCGTCACTCTGGGGCTGGCGCTGGGTGTGTTGGGACTGGCTTTGAATCAACCGGCTCTGGCGGTTCTGGGATTTGGCGGTGGTCTGCTGCATGTACTGAATCATGCGCTTTTCAAAGGGCTGCTCTTTCTTGGCGCAGGTGCGGTGCTGCATGCAACAGGTGTGCGGAACATCGAGCAGATGGGTGGACTGATGCGCCATATGCCCTGGACCGGAACGCTTTTTCTGATCGGATCTTTCGCAATCTGCGGTCTGCCGCCGCTCAACGGATTTGTGAGTGAATTTCTCATTTATGTCGCTGCGTTTATGGGCACGGGGCTTTCGGGTGTTTCGCTTTCCAGCATCGGAGTCATCACCGGGTTGGCCGCCATAGGCGGGTTGGCCGCCGCCTGCTTTACCAAGGCTTTCGGCATTGTTTTCCTGGGTGAGCCCCGGCACACCCCTGCCCTACAGAGACATGAAATCGGCTGGGGTATGCGAATCCCGATGCTGATCCTGGCACTTGGCTGCCTGTCTATCGGACTTTTATCGCCCTACATCGTTTCAGCGATGAATCCGGTGATCGGAAATGTCACCGGACTGTTGCATAGCGACATCGAGGTTCACCTTTCCGTTGTAATCCGGCCGCTTCAGCGGGTAACGGCACTCACATGCATTTTCATACTGATATTGGGGCTCTTGGCTACGCTGCGCAGACACCTGCTTTCCGGCAGAACACCCAGGGAAAGCAACACATGGGACTGCGGTTTTGTCCACCCAACAGCCCGCATGCAGTATACGGCATCCTCTTACGCGCAACCCATCACCGCCATGTTCGACTTTTTTTTGCAGACACATCGGAAGGTTCATGCGCCGGAAGGGCTTTTCCCGGCCGAGGCCAGCCTGCATACCCATACCGATGATGTGTTTTCGCAAAGGCTCTTTGAACCCCTTTTTCGTGGGATCGAGCGGCTTTTTCTGAGACTGCACTGGCTGCAGCAGGGCCGTGTTCAAATCTATATTCTTTACGTGGCCGTAACGATATTAGTCCTTTTGATCTGGAACCTGAGATAACTTTTTTATGCAAACCCTATCCATACTGCATCCGCTGGCGGCACTGATCCTGTCCCCCCTGCTTCCGGGAATTATCAACCGGACCAAGGCATATTTTGCGGGTCGAAAGGGTCAACCGCTGCTGCAAGCGTATTACGACCTGGCCCGATTGTTTCAAAAAACTCCGGTTTACAGCCGCACCACCACTTGGATATTTCGCGCAGGTCCCCTTGTGGGGCTGGCCTCCGCAATCACGGCGCTGCTCGTGCTGCCCCTCGGAGGTGGCACAGCGATGTTCAGTTTTACCGGGGATCTGATTTATCTGATATATCTTCTTGGCGTGATGCGGTTTTTTACGGTTGTAGCGGCTCTTGACACGGGCTCCGCCTTTGAAGGCATGGGCGCCAGCCGGGAAGTCCAGTTTTCCGTACTGGCAGAACCCGCCCTGCTGCTCAGTCTTCTGGCCATGGGAGAAATCGGGGAAATTGCACTTGTGGCCGGTGTGCCGGAATCTCTGCCTCGTCTTTCGCTTTCCGGAATCTATACCAGCCTGTCCTTTTCCGTCTGGATGCATTCCGGAACGATTCTCCTTTTAGCCGCCAGCGCCCTTTTGATCGTCCTTCTAACTGAAAGTTCACGGATTCCGGTTGACGATCCCACTACCCACCTGGAGCTAACCATGATACACGAAGTCATGGTGCTGGATCACAGCGGACCGGATTTTGCGATGATTCTGTATGGCGCGGCAATCAAACTCTGGATATTCAGCGCGCTTCTGACAGGCGTTCTGATCCCCGTTCGCTCGGGAAATTTTCTACTGGATGGCACGGCAACCCTTGGAGGTATCTTTCTTCTGGCCATTGTCATCGGCGTGATTGAATCCTCAATGGCGCGTCTGCGGCTGATGCGCATTCCTCAACTGCTGTCCGGCGCGGGTGTTCTGGCCATTCTGGCGCTTGTTCTGGTATTAAAGGGATGATGAACGGATATGGAACTCTGGATTGACGCACTGATTGTTCTGCTGATTCTGACCAACCTGAAGCTGATCGGCTCCAGCCGATTGAGCGCCTGCATTCGCATCGTGGCGCTTCAGGGGATTTTGCTCGGCATTCTTCCGGGACTGGTTAGTGAAGGCCACATGACGCTTCGGGCCGTACTGCTTTCGGCAATGACCATCGTGCTCAAAGGCATTGTTTTTCCGTGGCTGCTGCTAAGATCCATGCGTTCCTCCAGCGTGCGAAGAGAAATGGAACCGTTTATCGGATATTCCACCTCGATGCTGGTCAGTGTCGGCCTGCTGGCGCTGGCAATATGGATGGGCAGTCAGCTCCCGCTGCCGATTCCCCTGAAATCGCCGCTGGTTGTGCCGCTTTCCCTGTTTACCATTATGGTCGGACTGCTGGCGATTGTCAGTCGGAGAAAAGCCCTGTCGCAGGTACTGGGCTACCTGGTCATGGAAAACGGCATTTATGCGTTCGGGCTGGCATTAGCCCTGAAGGAACCCCTTCTGGTGGAACTTGGAACCCTTCTGGACGTTTTTATGGCGGTTTTTGTGATGGGTATCGCAATTTTCCACATCAACCGGGAGTTCGATCATATCGATACGGACCTGCTTAGCACGCTGAAGGGCTGACATGATTCTGGCATTGATTTTTCTTCCGGTTGCGGCTGCCCTGGCGGTATTTGGGCTGAAACATGCAACAGACATGCGGGCCGTGCTGCTGGCAGCCGCCATCGGCCATGCCGTGCTGACGGTATTGGCATGGATTTATCCGCCCACGCCTGTTCTGGATGGCTGGCTGTTTCTCGATGCCACGGGGCTTCTTTTTCTGAGCATTACCAGCGCGCTCTTTGTGGTGGTATCCCTGTACGCCCTGGGATATCTGCAAAGAGATGACTGGGGAAAACGCCAGGACTTCGACGAAGGCTTTCTGTTCACCAATTCCAGGGAATCCGCCTTTGTCTGCTGTCTGCTGCTTTTTCTGGCAATGATGACCCTGGTTACCGTGAGTCAGCACTTCGGGCTCATCTGGGTGGCGGTCGAGGCCACAACGCTGGCAAGCGCCCCTCTGATCTATTTCCACCGGCACCGCAGATCCCTTGAAGCCACATGGAAATACATCATGATCTGCTCGGTCGGCATAGCGCTGGCGCTTCTGGGGAATTTTTTTCTGGCTGTCGCAGCCACTCTGACTGAGGCTGAACATGTGCCGATGCTCCTTTCAAGCTTGACCGGAAAGGCTTCGCTGCTGCATGTCCCCTGGCTGAAAGCCGCATTTCTCTTTCTGCTGGTGGGTTACGGCACCAAGCTGGGACTGGCGCCGATGCACACCTGGCTGCCGGATGCACACAGCGAGTCTCCATCGGTCATTTCCGCACTGCTTTCAGGCGCCCTGCTGAACTGCGCTTTTTTGGCCATATTGCGAGCCCAGCAGGTCTGCGTTGCGGCCGGCCAGGGCCTTTTCGGACAAAACCTCCTTCTGGGATTCGGTCTTTTTTCAATGATCGTTGCAGCGGCCTTTATGCTGCGCCAGACGGATTTTAAACGCATGCTGGCGTATTCAAGCGTCGAGCATGTCGGCATTCTGTCTCTGGGCGTCGGCCTTGGCGCCAATGCCGGATACGGCGCCATGCTTCACGCGGTCAACCATTCTTTGACAAAAGGCATGCTGTTTCTGGTCGCCGGAAATATCCTGACTGTCTATCAGAGCAAATCAACCCGGGAAGTGCGCGGCGTTATCCGCGTTCTTCCGGTTTCCGGAGCTCTCTGGGTCATGGGCTTTCTGGCTATCACCGGCTCTCCGCCATTTGGAACGTTTCTGAGCGAGCTGGTCATCCTGAAATCCGCCCTGGATCAGGGACGATTTGCCATTGCCGCAGCTTATCTCTTGATACTGTGCATTATTTTTGTCGCTATGGCCGCTGTCGTGCTCCCCATGGCCCAGGGGAACCCTGAAGGATTGCCCGCGAGTGACCGCAACCACCCGCCTTCATTTTTTCCCGGAGAGTCGCCGCTTGCCGTCATCCCTCCCCTGATGCTGGGGGTCGCGGTTCTGGTGCTGGGCATCTACATTCCACCCTTCCTTCGGCTGGTTCTGGAACAGGCGGCAAGAACCATCGGAGCGGTTTAATGCAGGCAGCTCACGTTACAGGAGTGATCATCCATGTCCGATTCAGTCCCTAAACGGTTTTCGCTTTCAAGCGGACAGGCGAAAGACATCCGGAATGCGCCTGTTCTAAGCATGGAGGCATTTCAAGATGCCGTGATCCATACAGTTGAGGAAGGAGGGAGGATCTCTGCCTTGTTCGCTCAGCCCATACATGGTCGTTGCATGCGTCTGTGGGCCATATTGTCGCAGGACAGCCGCTCGCGTATTCTGCCGCTTTGCACCGACACGGAGGAGGACAGTTTCCCTTCCCTGACCCCGCTCTGCGCCCAGGCGCACTGGTTTGAACGGGAGATTCATGAACAGTGGTGTTTGCTGCCCAAAGGCCATCCTTGGCTGAAACCCATTCGCTTCCATGCGCCTTACAGGCAGAATCATCCCCAGTATTTTAACGGAAAGACGCCAGAAATCGGCGCTACGAATTTTTTTCAGGTTAAAGGAGAAGAAGTCCACGAAGTTGCTGTCGGGCCCGTCCATGCCGGCATCATCGAACCGGGACATTTTCGGTTCCAGTGTCACGGAGAAGAAGTGCTTCACCTTGAAATCTCGCTCGGCTATCAGTATCGCGGCGTTGAGAGACGCCTTGTGGGCGGCCCCGACAAGCGGACGATTCATTACATGGAAACGTTGTCGGGCGATACCAGCATTGGCCATGCAACCGCCTACTGCCAGACGCTCGAGGCACTTTCGGAGGTTCGAATTTCAGCCAGAGCTCAGGTCGTCCGGGGAATTGTGCTGGAGCTGGAACGCATTGCCAATCACACCGGGGATATGGGAGCCCTTGCCGGAGATGTGGGCTTTCTTCCAACGCTCTCTTACTGCGGACGCATTCGCGGAGATATTCTCAATATGACAGGACTGATTTGCGGCAATCGCTTTGGTCGCGGCATCATCAGACCCGGAGGTGTCGGTTTCGATATTGACGCGGAAATGGCCAAAGCGCTGCTCAGTCGTCTCGACACCGCTGAAAAAGACCTGACCGTTGCCATCAACCTGCTCTGGAAGACATCTTCCGTCATGGCACGATTCGAGGGAACCGGCGCCATCAGCCGGGAAATGGCCGAGCTCATGGGTCTGGTCGGCCCCGCGGCCCGGGCCTGCGGCATCGAAAGAGATGTGCGAAAAGATATGCCTGAAGGGATTTTCCGGTTTACACAGATTCCGGTTTCCACATGGAAGACGGGAGACGTTCTGGGCCGGGCTCATGTACGGTGGCTTGAAATTCAACGATCCATCACATTTATCCGCGAGCAGCTCCAAAGTCTGCCCGAGGGTCAGATGCGATGCGCACTGCCCACCCTACCCCCGGACCAAATGGTGGTTTCTCTGGTTGAAGGCTGGCGCGGCGAGATCTGTCATGTGGCGCTGACCGACAGCCAGGGGTGTCTTGGCGCCTATAAAATAGTTGATCCGTCGTTTCACAACTGGTTCGGCCCGGAATCAGCAGATTTCCGATTTTCCGCTCTGCAATAAGAGCTTTAACCTGTCCTACTGCGGGCATGATTTATGACAGGGGCGGCCGGGAGGCAAGAGCATATTTTCGCGTTAAATACTCAGTGCTTTTATTCAAGGATTTTACAGAAATGTTAGACACGCTTCTTGCACGCATCCAGCAGAAACATCGGACGATGAAGTTTCCGGACGGCCCTCCGCCCGAGCTTCCGGATCGATTTATGGGACGTCCGCTCATCAACTCAAAGGATTGCCCTTCGGACTGCGACCGGTGTGTGGAAATCTGTTCTACCCAGGCCATCACAAAAGCAGAAGGTCTCAGCCTGGATCTGGGGGCATGCCTTTTCTGTGCGGAATGCGCCCGGATCTGTCCGCACCCAAACATTCACTTTACAAAGGATTACCGCATGGCCGTGCACAGACGCAATGATCTGCGGATCGATGATGTTCGAAAATTTGAGCCTGCAATCGCCCTGGATCAAAAATTAAAGCGCCTGTTTGGTCGATCCCTGAAACTGCGGCAGGTAAGCGCCGGCGGTTGCAACGCCTGCGAAGCCGACACAAACGTTCTGGGCACGGTCGGCTGGGACCTTGGCAGGTTCGGCATTCAGTTCGTGGCTTCGCCGCGTCACGCGGACGGGTTGCTGATCACCGGCCCTGTAACGGAAAACATGCGCCTTGCGTTGTTGAAAACTTACGCGGCTGTCCCTGAACCCAAAATGGTGATCGCTGTCGGGGCCTGCGCCATTTCCGGCGGCCCCTATAAAGACCATGAAGAAGTCCATAACGGAGCCTGCGATCTGCTGCCGGTTGACCTGCTGATTCCCGGCTGCCCGCCCCACCCGCTGACGATTCTGGATGGGCTCCTGAGGCTCATCGGTCGGATTGAAACCCCATAAATTCAAAAGATAACATCGGTAATGGAAGTTGTCCCTGGTCAAATTCGGGGTTAAAGTTTTGCTCTGCAACCAGCGCCTTTCCATTTCTGTTGATCAGCATCACCGACGATGAACGGGTACCGTATCCCGGGCTTTGGATAAACATGGGAGAAAGTATCCGCTCCCATTCCATGCCGACACCCGTATCCGGGAGTCTGTCATCTGGTGGCACCTCGCGGTTTTTCAGAAGATGAAAGATGGGGTCCATATTGACCGGATCGGAATCCAAAACCGCTGATTTCATCAAGGCAATTCCTTTTTCCACCTTTGGCCAGGGGGTATTGAGAAGATGATTGCTCAGACCGTACCATCCGGGCTCAAACTTATGGATTCCAGACCTCCGATTGGAATAATAATACAGTCCGGATGCGTCTCCGACGATCAGGTTGAATCCGCTGTATGTTTGACCGACAGCAGATATTGACTCAAGATAGGCATAAGAAGAGCTGTTTCCCGAAAGAAAGGCACTCACCAGATGACCGCGTGACGGAGCATCGGGTTTGGGCCCTCCGGGCTCGCGATAATTGGTGATGGCAGCAAGCCTGCCGGATCGGGTTATACCCAGCCAGGTTCCGCCGCATTTTAAATCCCGCCCTGCCAGAATATTCGGATGATCTTCCCAGAACGCCATCGGCAGGGTGGGACGATTATAGAACTCATCCCGATTGGCGGCCAGAATCAGTCGATATTCCGGATGGACGTCATAGGCCAGAAGAATCAGACACATGAACTCACCATTGACCAGAGAAATGGGTTTGTGGTATCTTTATTTTTTTGTTAACGCATGGCATATTTATAATCATATTTCGTTATGGAGGATATTTCAATGAGAGAAGTGGTGATTGTCAGTGGTTCTCGGACCGCCATCGGAAATTTTGGCGGGGCCTTGATGAATGTTCCGGTTGTTGAGCTTGGCGCGGTGGTGATGAAAGCTGTTTTAAAGAAGGCAGGGCTCCGGCCGATTGCAGATGACGCCATGAAAGCCAATGCCCCGGACAAGTTGAAAGATCAGGGAATGATCGAGCTTGAAAAAAAGTCATGTTCCTGGGATGACCAGGCCACACCGGTTGCCATTGATGAAGTCATCATGGGAAATGTGCTCCAGGCAGCACAGGGACAAAACACGGCCAGGCAGGCCATGATCCGGGCAGGGCTTCCCAAGGAAACCCCGGCGGTTACCGTCAACAAGATCTGCGGCTCGGGCTTAAAGGCCATTGCCATGGGAGC
>JAPLJE010000567.1 GCA_026388755.1 Deltaproteobacteria bacterium
AACACTCAAAGACTACCATTTATGCGTGAATATAGTTAATTGCCCATTCAGATGTGGCTTCCGTTATTTGATACTTTTGAGATGTCCCCATAACACATAATGAACCAAACCCTCACCACCATAATTTTAACATTATTTCTGACCATCAGCACCACTTCATTATGTCTGCCCTCGGATGCTGAGGTAAAACCCGACAGCCACGGTGGGTTCGGGTTGGCCATCCATTCAAAACAGTTAAAACAGTTATGAGCCGATAATATTGTAAATTAATAAGAGATCTGGCTTCTGCTAATGCCGATAGGAAGGTTCTCCATGTATCTTTCACCTCGAAAACGTTTCATACTGTGTGTCACCTGCAGCTATCTGGTTTTTGGCTCAGCCTGGATCTTTCTCTCCGACCGCCTACTCATGGCCTTTACCGATATCGCCGCCATCACCAGATTGTCAACGGCCAAGGGAATTGCCTTTATTATTTTCACTGCCCTGCTTCTTATTCTCGCCTTAATCGCCATTCCTGATCGCGAAACGGTTCAATCACAACGGGGCAGGTATCGCACTTCTCGATTCCTGGTCCTGGCCGATCAGCTACCCCGTTGGATCGCCTATGTCCTCGCAGTGGCCGTGACGCTGGCCATGCTCCTAGTACGCATGAACATAGCCGTCGCTTTCGGCGATAGGCCGCTGCTCATTCTTTTCATGCTGCCCATCATCCTGAGTTCGGTGCTGGGAGGATTCGGCCCAGGGCTGGCCGCAACAGCCATAGCCTCCCTGGGTATTGATTATTACGGCATCCCTCCGCTGCACAGCCTTCGCATCGGGGAATCGCATGATCTTTTTCAGTGGGTCATGCTGATTACAAGCGGTATCCTGTCCAGTTACCTGAGCGAGTTGTTGCACCGGGCGCGCCGGCATTCTGAAGAGCAAAGAATATGTCAAGAAATTGCCCAAGAGGAACTGAGGCAGAGCGAAGTAAAACACAGACTTTTGTTCGAAAGTGCCAACGATGCGATCTTTATCCACAACTTGAAAGAACAGATTCTGGCCGCCAACCCGTTGGCTGCGGAACGGTTAGGTTACACACACTCTGAACTGATGTCTATGACGGTCAACCAGTTGGCTTCTGCGGATGAAGGCTTTATAATACATGAATGGACTGAAAGGTTGAAGGCGCAAGGTCATCTCACCTTTGAGACCGCGCATCAGTGTAAAGACGGTTCACTCATTCCGACTGAAATAAGCGCACGACAGATTGAATGGGAGGGTCAACCGGCGGTTATGAGCATTTGTCGTGATATTACCGAACGCAAGCGGGCAGAAGAGACGCTTGCTGAGGAATCGACGCGCAGGCGCATATTGTTCGAGCAGTCACATGACGGTATCGTGATTATTGATCCGCAGACCAAACTGTTTATAGATTTTAACACGGCGGCCCACCAACAGCTGGATTATTCCCGCGAAGAATTTACACAGCTCAGTTTATTTGATTTGGAAGCTATGGAAACAGCGGAGGAAACAAAGGCGCGAGTTGCAGCGGTAATTCGTGAAGGAAAGGCCGATTTTGAGACTGTTCAACGTACCAGGCAGGGCAAAGCCAGGAATGTTCATGTAACGGCACAAATCGTTGATGTACAAGGCCAGCCAATCTATCACTGCATCTGGCGCGACATTACCGAGCGCAAGCGTGCAGAGGAGGCACTACTGGAGAGTGAGAAAAAGCTGCAGGTCATCTTTAAGCGCTCCCCTGTAGGTATCATCCTTTTAGACTGTCAAGGTGTGGTGTTGGACTGTAATCAGCATTTTGCTAACATTTTCGATGTTCAGCGGGAAGAGTATCTTGGAATGAACCTTCTGGATAAAATGAGGAAAGGACCTGTACGGCAAAATTTGGTTGATGCCATTTCTAATGAAAAAATTAATTATTATGAAGGACCATACACCTCTGTTGTAAATGGAAAACAATTTTTCATCAATATCTCCAGCGAGAAGATAGCCCCAGACTTAATCATTGCAATCATTATGGACTTCACCGATCGGAAGCGGGCAGAGAAAGAGAAAGCCAAACTTGAAATTCAACTCATTCAAGCGCAGAAAATGGAAGCAATTGGCTCTCTTGCCGGAGGAATCGCCCATGATCTTAATAACATATTGTTTCCGATCAGCGGTCTTTCCGAGATGCTTCTGAATGAAATTCCACCAGACAATCTTGCACATCCAAGCCTTGATCAAATTTATAAATCAGCACAACGCGGCAGTGACTTGGTCAAACAGATCCTGGCATTTAGCCGTCAGTCCAATCCACGAAAACTGCCCATCCGGGTTCAGCCCATTTTGAAAGAAGTATTGAAGTTGACTAGGGCAACAATACCAATGAATTTAGAAATCACCAGCAATATCGATGAAGATTGCAGTATGATTTCCGCAGATCCCACACAGATGCATCAGGTCGCTTTGAACCTGATCATGAATGCCTATCATGCCGTAGAGCAACCTGGTGGAATAATTCATGTTGAGTTAAAAGAGACAATATTTGAAAAAAATGAATTGTATGACAATTCGATGAAATCCGGCAAATGCGCTTGTATTGCCATTTCAGACACCGGAACCGGAATCGATCAAACTCTGATCGATAAGATATTCACTCCCTACTTTACCACTAAAGAATTGGGAAAAGGCACTGGACTGGGGCTTTCCGTGGTTCATGGCATCGTGAAGGAACATGGCGGGGATATTCAGGTCTATAGCGAGGTCGGCAAAGGAACCGTTTTTCGAGTATATTTACCTCTTTTGGAAGACGCCAATGATAGCAAGGCTGTAGCAGTCATCAGAATACATCCAACGGGCTGCGAAAGAATTCTAATAGTCGATGATGAAGAGCCAATTGTGCGCATGGAACAGATGATGCTCGAAAAAAATGGCTACCAGGTAACTGCCTGTACGAACAGTATAGATGCTTTGGCTGCTTTCAAAGCCTCTTCCAGTAGTTTTGATCTGGTGATCAGCGACAGAGGAATGCCAAATATGACCGGGGAGCAATTGGCCGCGGAATTGATATCGATCAGACCGGGGATTCCGATCATTCTCTGCACTGGATTCTGCGAAGAAAAAGATATGCTACGAGCAAAATCTATGGGTGTAACGGAGTTCCTCATGAAACCAGTTGCAACAGGAGATCTTGCCACGATGGTTAGAAAGGTGCTGGATGAAGCAAACGAGGTGACTCAAGGAT
>JAPLJE010000020.1 GCA_026388755.1 Deltaproteobacteria bacterium
CAAAAAGAAAATCGTCAGGCAAAGAGAGGACTAAAGAATGAGTACGTCATATAAGTTTCAATGGCCCACGATGTTTTCGGGTTTGCGGGGAGGCACGCGGGCAAATATTCCCAGCGAGATCTCAGCCGGCATCACCCTGGCGGCCCTGATCATCCCCCTCAATATCGGATATGCGCAGGTGGCCGGGTTGCCTCCCGTGTTCGGCCTCTATGCGGGCATCATTCCACTCGTGGTATTCGCCATCTTCACCAGCTCTCCCCATGTCGTGGGAAGCCCGGATGCCCCCATTGCCGCGATCATGGGAGCGATGCTTATTGGCTTTGCGCCGATAGGAGACCCGCTGCGCATGCAGTATGCCCTGGCCCTTGCGTTGATGTGCGGCCTGCTGTTCTTTATGTTCTGGCTTTTTCGGCTGGCATTTCTCGCCAATTTTCTATCCCGGGCCGTGCTGGCCGGCTTTATCACCGGTCTGGGGATCGAGGTGCTGACCAACCAGATCAGAAGGATACTTGGGGCGGCTCATTCAATAGACGGATCGGGATTGGCGGCGATCGCCGAACACCTCCATAGTGCGATGGCCACTTCCGTTCACACCACGGGTTATTTTGTGGAGCTTATCGCCCTGTTTGAGTCCATCCCTCATGCGAATCTCTACTCGGTCGCGATCGGTCTGGGCGCTTTTCTTATCGTTCGTTTAATGAAAAAATACGCGCCCAAAGCACCCGCGGCGTTGTTAGCTCTGATCCTGACAACGGTCGTCGTAGCCGTGTTCGGCCTGGATCAAAAAGGGGTTAAAGTGCTGGGGGCTATGCCGTCGGGACTCCCATCCCTGACTCTTCCCAACGTGCCGCCGGCCGACTATCTGCGCTTGCTGCCCGGTGCCATGGCGGTGGTCGGTATCACCCTGTGCGAGGCATTGCTGCTGGTCCGCAGTTGCAGCCGAAAGCACAACACCGGGGCGGACGGTAACCAGGTGTTGTTTGCCTACGGCATGGCCAGTATCGCCAGCGGGTTCACCGGTTCGCTGGTCTCGGGCCCCAGCGCCTCTCGCACCGCGGCAATGGACGCCGCAGGGTCCCGCTCGCAGCTCTCCAGCCTGGTGGCTGCCGGGACGGTCGCGCTGGTCATGGTGTTCTTTACAGATGAGATGGCGTATCTGCCCACAGCAGCATTGGCCGGGGTTGTTGCCAGTGCCGTGCTGAATCTCATCGAAGTCGAGGAGCTTCGGGAATTGTGGCATATGCGCCGGTCTGAATTCTGGATTGCTGTCGTCTGCCTGCTCAGCGTTCTGGTGTTCGGGCCGTTACATGCCGTCATCATTGCCTTTCTGCTGGCCACCATCGATCTGCTCCGGCGGGCGTCCAATCCCCGTACCTGGGTCTTACATGAAGCGCCGGACGGCAGTCATTTTATCCCCGAAGAAACAGACCATGCTCCGGATACTTCGGGAATCATCATTTACCGGTTCGGTTCGTCACTCTATTTCGCCAACGCCAACATATTTGAGGAAGAGATAGAAAAACTGGTCATGCAAGCCGCCGCACCCGTCAAATGGTTTGTGCTGGATACGCAGGCGATGAATGATATGGATACCACCGGTGAGGAAACACTGCATCAGGTTCTGGCGTGGCTGGCCAAACGTGGTGTGACCGTTGCCGTAAGCCGCGCCGATCCGTCGACCACTGCGTTGCTCAGGCATTATCATTTATTGGAAGTGATTGGAGAAAACCGGTTGTACCCGACCAACCACCATGCGATCGCGGCATTTCGCCGGGAGACGGGGCAAGCGACGCCGGAAACGACCGCGGAGTGAGATGCGCGCCTTAATAACGGCTTTGATGTATCATCATGTTTATATAAACCAATTAAGGAGATTGACGTGAAAGAGGAAAGAGAAACAACCGGATTGTGTTCCCGCCGGAGCCTGTTGGCCGGCTCAGCCGCGCTGCTGACGGGAGGACTCGTCAGTGGCATCCAGAATATTTACGCCGGCCCGGCGCCAAAAACCATGGCGCCCCCTTTGCCATGGAAATGGGTAAAGCTTGACCCGCTTGAGGCCGGCCGGCGTGCCTATCGCAATTACCTCAAGAATAAAGGCTGAGGGAACGGTACATGGCTGGGGTACACCAGCCTTTTAAAAGAAAAAGTCGGATATCCCTGGACGACACTGCCGGACTTCATGTTCGCTCATGCCGGGCAAGGGTACGCCGGACATGGCACGCTTTGCGGCGCCCTGGGCGTCAGCTCGTGCCTCATCAACCTCGTTGTCTACGATAAGGATGACGCTTCGACGATATCTCTGCATGCCCCAAGCAGATCCAGGTACAAGCGATGACGCCGCTCTGCCACTCATCGGTTTCGAAGTGGACGCTGGCCGCCGGCACCGAGGTCACTTCCAAAGAGAAATACGAGCGCTGCGCCAAGGTAGCCGGGGAGGTTGTTTATACGGTGGTGCATTATCTCAATGAATACTTCGAGGGAAGATGGAAGCCCGCGAAATGGGCGCCTTCGGAAAAAATCGCGCACTGTATTGAATGCCATGGCCCGGAAGATAATTTTCCGCGATACGAGGAAGGCATGAACCACCAGCAAGGCCACATGGAATGCCTTCTCTGTCACACGGATCATACCAAATCATAAGACAATATTATTCGGTGGAGGCAGAGCGCCTTTAACCAAAGGAGGAATACAATTATGGCTAACAAAAAACAGCAGATCAAAGAGACAACTTTTAAAAACACGAAATTAAACGTCGTACCCTTGAACTGGAAAGAGGTGTACTACACCAATTGTCCTCTGGTGTCCGCCAGCAATGTGGACCAGGAACTGGGCTGGACCCGGGAGGAGTACAAGAAGATCGGTGTGAAGTATGCGTTCTTACGCTCTACCCGCGAGAACGACTGGTATCCCCACTACATCCACAACCTCGACAACCTGATTCGCTTCGGCGGGCTGTTCCCGCCCGTCCAGGTTCACGCGGACATCCGCCGGACCCGGCTTTTGGGGGTGACGCATGTGCCACACGAGGGTGGGGTCATGATGGTGCGCGCCAAGGACGACATCTACCGGATGACCGAGCTGAAAGGCAAGAAGATCGGCCTCTCGAAGAGCATGAACCGGATCAAAAACGATTGGTGGCGCATCCAGGAGCACCAGGGCATCGAGCTGATGCTCCGGATGAACGGCATGACCATGAAAGACGTCCAGATTGTGGAATTCCCCTATGCGGATGACTGGTACAACAACCCGAAGATGCTGGATCCGATGGAGAATGCGTCTGAGTTGTGGCTCAAGCGCGACCACAAGCGCGACCTGGCCTTCCGTCCGTTGGAAACGGCCTTGGCAAATGGCGTCATCGATGCGCTGTATTGTCAAAGCAAAGTGTTGAGTTGCCTCGCCGAGGCCACCGGCAACTTCGTGTCCATCGAGGACTTGTCCCGGTATCCGGACTGGCGCCTGCAGGTGGCCAACATCCCGGCCGCCATCACGTGCAGCGATGTGATGGCCGAGAAGCATCCGGAACCTCGTAGTCACCTTCCTTAAGGGGATGATCAAGGTGGGCCGCTGGGCCAACGAGCACAAGCATGCCGCGGCGGCGATCCTCGACAAGCAGACGTTCTATCGGGACGTGGATGACACCTACGAAGGCATCAGGCTCGTTGACATGGTGCCCAACCTGTCGCCGCAGAACCTGGCCTCCGTGGAGATCGGGAAGAACTTCATGCTGAAGAACGGCTACATCAAGAAAGACTTTGATGTGCAGAAGTGGGCCGCGCCGGAATTTCTGGAACAGGCGGCGAAAGAACTGCTCGAACAACAATGG
>JAPLJE010000499.1 GCA_026388755.1 Deltaproteobacteria bacterium
TTTTTAAACCTTTTTTTACAACCAAGAGCCGGGGCGCAGGCTTGGGATTGAGCGTGGTACGGCGGCTGGTGGAAGCCCATGGCGGGAGCGTGTCTGTAACGGGCTGCGCTCCCAGAGGATCTGTTTTTACCGTTACCCTGCCTGAAGGAGATGTCCATGCGAACGATTCTGGTGGTTGATGATGAAACACCGATTCTGGAATCACTTGAAATGTTTCTGTGTGAAAAAGGGTATCGGGTCATCACGGCAGCCACGGGTGCGGAAGGCTTGATGAAATCCCGGCAACATCATCCGGATGTCGTGATGCTGGATATCCGGCTTCCGGACAAAAACGGCCTTGAAATTCTAAAGGAAATGCTGGGCGTTGCCAATCCGCCCAAAGTCATCATGATGACAGCGTTTCAGGATATGGAAACCACAATTGAGGCCATGAAGTCGGGCGCATACGAATACCTCAACAAGCCTCTGGATGCCGGAGAAATCGAACGTACGGTCGATCGCGCGTTTCGAATGAACTGGCCGGCGGGCAGTCATGAAATTCTGGCGGATGTCCCGTCGCCAAAAGGGGTGATCATCGGGAAAAGTCCGCAAATGTGCGAGATTTTTAAGACCATTGGTGTTTTATGCCGGAATCAGGCCACCGTCCTGATCCAGGGCGAAACCGGCACCGGAAAAGAGCTGGTTGCCCGGACCATTCATCACAACAGTTCTTTTTCCGACGAACCCATGATGACGCTGGATTGCTCCGCCATTGTCGCTACCCTGCTGGAAAGTGAGCTCTTCGGGCACTCGAAAGGCGCGTTTACCGGCGCTGTTGAAACCAAGCCGGGTCCACAAATCCCGTTGCCGGATCATTTCGGCTACCAATCAGGATATTGCAGATCTTGTGCGACAGGGCCGCTTTCGGGAAGATCTCTATTACCGGCTGAAAGTCGTCTCCATTTTTGTTCCCCCGCTCAGAGACCGCATCTGTGATATTCCGGATCTGGCGCGGTACTTTCTGAAGAAAGCCGCCAGGGAGCACTGCACGGAAGCGCTGCAATTTGAAGACGGCGTGATGGATCTACTCTGCGCTCAACCCTGGATTGGCAATGTCCGGCAACTGCAAAACGTTATCATGGCTGCATCGCTGCAATCCAGGGGAAAAAGGGTGCTTCTGGAAGACATTGAACAGGAGCTGGCTGCAGGATGCGGCAGGACGCTTCCTGCTGTCGATTTTTCCCTGGAGTCTTCCGAGCAGGCTCATATTCTGAAAACCCTTGAACATACGCAATGGCATCGGTCGCGCGCCGCCGATCTTCTGGGGGTTTCCCTGCCGACCCTTCGCAGCAAAATCCATAAATATGGTCTCCAGCCTTCCAAGCCATTCCGGATGCCAATGGATGATAGCTGAAAAATTATTTCACCTGCTGATAATTTTTTTTCAATAAGTGGTTCTTGCCTCGCTTGTTATTTCTAAACAGCATTCAGTAACTTGCCTCAATTCAAAAAACCAGTTGTGCTTATTTGATGTGTAATGAATAATATATACAACAGGTTAGTCTGATTGAGTTTCAACCGGTTTTCTTAATCCCTTCTTTATATTTTATCCCCATTAAATCCGGCATGTCATTTGCTTGTTCCAGTCAACAGAGCGTCCTGCACCGGGGCGTCGACAATGGCGGAATATAACAATCGAAAAGGCTGGGCAAAGGAGATGTGCGATGACAACAAGTTTAAATCTTCCTGAAATTTTTAATGCTGCGGACCATTTTGTTGACCGGCACATTCGCGAAGGCCGGGGTGGACGGACAGCGATTCGCTGCAATGATCGGTCTTACACGTATGCTGATGTTCAAGCGGGAATGAACCGGGTCGGAAATGGCTTGAAATCCCTGGGTGTGCGCATGGAAGATCGGATTGCAGTGCTGCTGCATGACACGGAGATCTATGCGCAGGTTTTTTTCGGCGCCATCAAGACAGGCGCTGTTCCCATCTGCCTGAATACCTTGATGACAGCCAAGGACTACCAGTATTTTCTGAACGACAGCCGTGCCCGGGTAATGATTGTCGAAGCCACGCTCTGGGAGCTTGTGGCGCCGCTTCGAAACAGCTTGATGTTTCTGGAGCATGTCATCGTGACCAATGGTCCCGCGCCTGCCTCGACCTTTGCATACGAAGAATGGGTCTCCGGCCAGTCCACGGATCTTTCTCCGGCGGCCACCACTCCGGATGACCCCTGTTTCTGGCTTTACAGTTCTGGCACCACCGGGCAGTCCAAGGGGACGGTTCATTTGCAGCATGACATGATTTATGCAGCGGAAACTTACGGCAAGCAGGTTCTAGGCGTTCAGGAAAACGATGTCTGCTTTTCGGCGGCCAAATTGTTTTTTGCCTACGGACTGGGAAATGGGCTTTATTTCCCCTTCCATGTCGGCGGAACTGCGGTATATCTTACGAGTCGGCCGACTCCGGATGCGGTTTTCGGTATTATCCAAAAATACCGGCCCACGATTTTTTTCGGCGTTCCCACGCTTTTCAGCAATATGTTGGTTTCGGAAGAAGGGGACTTGGCAGGCGTTCGGATTTGCGTGTCAGCCGGTGAGGCCCTGCCTCCGGACATTCTGAAACGATGGGAAAAACGCTTCGGAGTCGCAATTCTCGATGGCATCGGATCAACGGAAATGGCCCATATCTTTATTTCCAACCGTATCGGGGACATTCAGCCCGGTAGCACGGGACTTCCGGTGCCGGGATACGAGGCTAAGATTGTCGATGAAAACTTGAATCCGGTTGCCGAAGGCGATATCGGCACCCTTCTGGTCAAGGGGGACAGCTCGGCGGCTTTTTATTGGAATAAGCATGAAAAAACCAAAGAGACCATGCTTGGCGCCTGGCTGAACACCGGGGATAAATTCTATAAAAACGAACAAGGATATTATTATTACGTGGGCCGAACCAACGACATGCTGAAAGTCGGCGGCATCTGGGTATCTCCCATCGAGGTGGAAGCCTGTCTGACAGAGCATCCCTCCGTTCTCGAATGCGCGGTTGTCGGGGCTGCGGACGAGGAAAATCTGATCAAACCCAGGGCTTTCGTTGTACTGCAAAAAGGATATACGGCGTCAAAAGACCTTGAAAAAGAACTCAAATCGCACGTGAAGGGAATGCTGGCCCCTTACAAGTATCCGAGATGGATTGAATTCGTAGCGGATCTGCCGAAGACCGCAACCGGAAAAATCAAGCGGTTTGAACTGAAGGAATAGAACAGGGATTTCCAGTTCTCGGCGCCACCATGAAACACCCTGAACGATTAACTGTCACGTGTTAAGGAAAAGCAGATGAACCCCGCGGTCA
>JAPLJE010000110.1 GCA_026388755.1 Deltaproteobacteria bacterium
AGATTACCCACGCGATACTCACCCGTGCGCCACTTTACTCTCCCCTGCAAGCAGAGGATTTCTCGTACGACTTGCATGTGTTAAGCACGCCGCCAGCGTTCATTCTGAGCCAGGATCAAACTCTCCAATTAAACTTATTTATTGCCTGCTCTCGCAGACAAATTAACTGGGTTCCTTAAACTCACAAGCTGTCACTATCTAGTTTTCAAAGATCAAATCACTAACTGCCAAAACCAAATCTCAAACTCATATCCAAACCCGACTAATCTATTTTTTTTGAACCGTTTTGTCAACTGTTATTTTGTGTTTATTTGCAGCCCAGAAAAACCTGACAACTTTGTCCGGATCTGCAAAAGAACTTCATCACCGAAAGCCCGCCCTATTTATATTGCCTGAAGTACATTGTCAATTTATATTTTGATTCGGGATGATTTTGAATTATTATATATGCTTCTTTATTTAATTAAATTAGAACATTTAGGCGGATGTTCTCTTCGGCCAGTGCGAATTGGCTGCATATTGGTTACATTCCATTTGCCGGATGAAAAATTGAGTTGATAATCACAAATGGCATGCGTATATACTATCGGTATGGTTTTCCTGATTTATGGGATTCAATGTCCTTTCAATATAAATGAATCGGAAAATATCCGCCTGGAACCCATCATGACTATCCTAACTGCGGAAAAGCAAATACAGCCATATGTTCAACATTTGACACTACTCAAGGAGGCAGCATGTATCTACCGAAGATCTATCAAAAATTTTCCGAAAAATACCCCGATGTTTTCAAAGACTACAAACAACTGGGCATATCCTGCCGGGATGCAGGCCCCCTGGATGACAAAACCCAGGACTTGGTCAAACTGGGCATTGCCATGGGCTACAACTCCCGAGGCGGTGTCATGTCTCATACGCGAAAAGCCATGGCAGCCGGCGCAACCCCGGAAGAAATCTTTCATGCGGTACTCCTGTCCCTGACGACAATCGGCTTTCCCAATATGATGGCAGCCATGACCTGGGTCAATGAGGTGCTTGAAGAACAACCGAAAAAATAGCCGGGCTCATCCAGACATCACTACAGAATCTGATCAATGCAAAATCCCCATTCAGCCGAACAGTGCCGTTATGGTGAAAAGCATTTCTCTCGAATAGCCCCTATTTCCTGACGTACTGAGCAACCCATGATTTTCTTCCAAATCGTTTTTGTTACCGTGCTGGACCACAGCGGGTATATCCATGTTGAAAGCGTTGAAGGAAAAGGATCGGCATTTGAACTGTATTTTCCGGTCACGAATGGATGGCCTGAAAACATTCCGCGAGATCATCACGATCCATCCCGGACAGCGGACTGTTATTGCCAGCGGGCTTGCCGTCAATAATGAACTCATGCGCCAGTAATGGTTCGTTCTCATCATGCTTGCCAATCTGACGGAGGGTGATTCCCATGCGAGAACAATTTGTTTATGCGTTGCTTCTGACCATAAAATTCTTCAGCAGGGCATGCTACCATTTCGACATTTCATGGATCGGCGATATCCCTGAAGATCCCTGGAAGAACCTTCGACTGGTGACTTTTTTGAACCATACCAGCCTGTATGAACCCCTTTTTGTCGGATGGTTTCCCAATCATTTTCTCAGACGTATTGCCAGGCATGGGGTGATGCCGGTAGCAGACAAGGCGCTTCGGCGGCCGGTCATGGGATATTTTTTTCGAATGGTCGCCAATCACGTTGTTCCCGTAACCCGGCGAAGAGATCACGCCTGGGAAAAACTTTTTGAGCACCTGAAACCGGACTCCATGGTGATTATCATGCCTGAAGGGCGAATGAAACGCGCCAACGGCCTGGACAATAAGGGAAATCCCATGACTGTTCGCGGCGGAATCGCCGATATCATCGAAGCGATACCCAGTGGACGGATGTTGATTGCCCTGAGCGCCGGGCTTCACCATGTGCAGACGCCAGGCCAGTTGATTCCCCGATTCTTTAAAACCCTTCGAATGCGCATTGAAAATATCGAATTAGCACAATATCGACAGACTATTCTGGAACGACGGGGAAAGGAAGATTTCAAAAGAGGCGTTATCCAGGACCTGGAACAGCGTAGAGACATGCATTGCCTGATACAGACCAGATGAGAAAAAACGCTGAGAAATTCGCAGGCCAGCCTTCTTACAGACCTGCCTGAAGGCCTTGCCTGCCTTCTTTCCATGCCTTATATCCTTCGATCACAATCGGAAGGACGGATATAATAATGATCGCCATGATGACCAGCGTAAAATTTTTCCTGACCATGGGCAAGTTTCCAAAAAAATATCCGCCCGTTATGAATAAGGCAACCCACATGATGGCCCCGGTTATATTATACACAATAAATCGGCCGTAGTTCATGATGCCTATTCCGGCAACAAACGGCGCAAAAGTACGGATGATGGGAATGAACCTGGCGATGATGATGGTAATTGCCCCGTGTTTTTCATAAAAAACATGGGTTTTTATCAAATGCTCTTTCTTGAAAAACCGATTGCCCTCCTGCGAAAAAACTTTCGGACCCACAAACTTTCCGATATGATAATTAACCGTATCGCCAAGAATTGCCGCAACCGCCAGCACCCCGCTGATCAAAGCAATGTTCAGCTCTCCGCCCGCAGCCAGCGCTCCCAGCGCGAAGATCAGGGAATCGCCGGGAAGAAGCGGGGTAACAACGAGGCCTGTCTCGCAGAATACGATCAAAAACATGATAAAATAAGTCAAGGTTCCATATTGCTGGATGATGTCAACCAGATGTCTGTCAATGTGCATGATAAAGCTGATAAACCAAGTAATATATTCCACTATATTCCTCCGGGGCATTGTCTGCGGATATAAACGCCTGAGCAGTGACAGGAATCATACCATAATCGAAAAGTTTATAATACTTTAAACAGTCATAACCCGCGCATTTTTCAAAGTCTATTATGTCGGTCAGGTTGCGATCCGGACCTGAAATCATTCGCTGCAGTTCACGGCTTGCCGGGCAGGACCTTAACAAGATTACCCTGCAATCAATTTGACGTAACCCGACGTCAAAATTTACTCGACTATCCCCTGTGTTTGGTTTATGTTTAAATGAACAACAATCAATTCCGGATGCCTGATGGTTAAAGACTCAAAAAAATTCGAAAGTCTCCGTGATGACATGGTGAAATGGCAGATAGAAGCCCGCGGCATCACCGATATCCGTGTCCTGAATGCCATGCGAAAGATCCCGCGGCATTTTTTTGTCAGCGAAGCACTGATGGATCAGGCTTACGGGGATTTTCCCCTTCCCATCGGAGAGCAACAGACCATCTCGCAGCCTTTTATTGTCGCTGAAATGACACAGGCGCTGGCCCTGAAAAAAGGAGATCGCGTGCTGGAGATCGGAACCGGCTCCGGGTATCAGGCGGCGATTCTGGCTGAAATTGTTTATCGTGTCTATACGGTCGAAAGAATCTTTTCGCTGTATAAAAAATGCCGCCAGCTTTTTGACAGTCTGCAGTATCACAACATTGTCACCCGGTATTCGGATGGAACGAACATCTGGCCGGGAGAAAGCCCGTTTGATGCCATCCTTGTCACTGCCGGAGCACCCCGGATCCCGGAAAACCTCGTCAGTCAACTGGCCGTCGGAGGCCGGATGATCATACCGGTAGGAAACACCCATTCACAAGAACTCATCAAACTGATTCGAGATGAAAACGGAATCCACCAGTCAGTTTTGGGCGGCTGCCGGTTTGTCAAACTGATCGGCGAACAGGGGTGGAAAGAATAAAAGGAAACCATAATGGGAAAAATCTATCATAACTCTCATGAACTTTTTCAAAAAGCAATAAAACTCATACCCGGCGGCGTCAACAGCCCGGTCCGGGCCTGCAAATCCGTGGGAACGATCCCGGCATTCATTCATCATGCCGACGGCTGCATGATCGTGGATATGGATGGCAACGCCTACATTGATTATGTCGGGTCCTGGGGCCCCATGATTCTGGGCCACCGCCATCCCGCGGTGATGGAAGCCATCGGCCGCGTCCTGGAACGCGGAACCAGCTTTGGCGCCCCGACGGATTTGG
>JAPLJE010000479.1 GCA_026388755.1 Deltaproteobacteria bacterium
GATCTATCTGGCTGCATCCCTCGAAAGCCAGGTTTTTACCCGCAATACGCTGCTCAAATGTCTTGAAAATGTATTGCATACCAATCCGGAAATCTACGGAGCAATGGTTGCCTTCGAGCCGTTTCTCTTTGATCCGGATTCCCGCTATTACGCCCCCTATATCTGCCGGGAAGAAGACCGGCTTCGGAGTTATGATGCAGAAACCGCCTTCAATTATTTTTTCTGGGACTGGTACCTGATGCCCAAGGAGCTGGGAAGACCCATCTGGAGCGAGCCTTATTTTGATACCGGCGGCGGCAACATCGTGATGACCTCTTTTTCCGTGCCGTTTTATCGCAAGGTTCATGACGATAAGGCCTTCAGTGGCGTCGTAACGGCCGATCTCTCTCTGAAATGGCTCAACCGCATTATTTATGAGATCAAAATCTATGAATCCGGATATGCATTTTTGATTTCACAAACCGGCGTTTTTGTGTCTCATCCGAATAAAGACCTGATCATGAATGAAAGCATTTTCAGTATTGCCGAAGCAACCGATGATACGGCGCTTCGCAATATCGGCAGGGACATGATTCATGGAAAAGAAGGATTTGTGAAGCTCAATCAGAATCTGACCCGCAAAATATGCAGAATGTATTATGCGCCACTGCAATCAACCGGCTGGTCTGTTGGTGTTGTGGCTCCGGAAGATGAACTTTTTGAATCGCTCAAGGCCCTTACCCTGCAACTGATATTGATCGGCACGGTCGGTTTCGCTTTGCTATTTCTGGTAATTGTTTGGATATCCGGCAGAATGATCCGGCCCATCAGCGCACTTGCCGATAAAACCGCAGAAATTGCCAAAGTTTGCTATTTCTGGTAATTGTTTGGATATCCGGCAGAATGATCCGGCCCATCAGCGCACTTGCCGATAAAACCGCAGAAATTGCCAAAGGGAATCTGGATATTGACCTTCCTGTCAGCAAATCCAATGATGAAATCGGGGATCTGACCACATCGTTTGGAAACATGCGTTCGGCCCTGAAAGAATACATTGTCGATCTGAAGGAAACCACCGCCATCAAGGAACGGATAGAGAGCGAGCTGAAAATTGCACATACCATTCAGATGAGTTTTCTACCCAAGCACTTTCCGCCGTTTCCGGAAAAACAGGAATTTGACATCTATGCCGCCCTGATTCCAGCCAAGGAAGTCGGCGGTGATCTGTATGACTTTTTCCTTCTGGATGACAGGCATCTGTTTTTCTCCATCGGGGATGTCTCGGGCAAAGGGGTTCCGGCAGCCCTCTTTATGGCCGTCACCAAAACCCTCATGAAGGGCATTGCCAGTGAGAACATAACCCCTTCGGATATTCTGGAGCGGACCAACCGGGAACTCTGTGTGGATAACGACACGATGATGTTTTGCACGGTATTCTGCGGTATCCTGAATTTTGTAACAGGGGAGCTGGCCTATGCCAATGCCGGGCATAATCCGCCGCTGATCATTTCAACAGAGCATAAACCCGAATGGCTGGATGTCGCTCCCCAGGTGATGCTGGGGGTTTTGGAAGATGTCGGCTACAAAACCCAGTTGACCACCCTGAAGCCCGGCGCCAGCCTGATCCTTTATACGGATGGGGTCACCGAAGCCATGGATCATGAGAACAAACTCTACTCCAATGACCGGCTGATTCAGATCCTGGAAATGGAAATAAGCGATTCCACCCAAGAGCTTGTAGAAAACATCATCCTGTCGGTCAGGGAGTTTGTTGGAACCGTCGCACAGAGCGACGACATCACGGTTCTGGCACTGACTTTCAAAGGCGATTCGCACCCGGATTACAGCAAGATTTAATACTATAAAAGCGAACGATATCATAGAGATGACGTTACTTGCCCGGACTGAGGATACGTTTTTCAATGGCAGGATAAAGGTCTTGCAGCACCGGGGGGGATATCGGTTTTCCATCGACCCCGTGCTGCTTGCTGCATTTTCAGCCCCCGAAGCAGAAGACCGTATCGTGGATCTTGGCACCGGATGCGGCATCATTCCCTTGATCCTGGGGTACCGGCATCCGGCGGTAAGCATTACGGGAATTGAAGTTCAACCGGAGCTGGCAATGCTGGCAGCTCAGAATGTAGAAGCCAACGGAATGAAGGAGCGCGTTGCCATTATCTGCGGAGATATGAGATTGCTTTCGATTCAAGCTGTTTCCGGACCGGTGGATCTTGTGATCAGCAACCCCCCTTACAGAAAAGGCCGGTCCGGCAGGATCAATTCTCATCCTCAGCGGGCAGTGGCCAGACATGAAATCCTGGCAACCCTTCAGGATGTAGCCGGCGCTGCCGCCAGGCTGCTCGACATCGGCGGCAGATTCGCCATCGTCTATCCTGCGGAACGGATCACGGACCTTCTGACGAACCTGCGTTCAACCGGCATCGAACCCAAACACATTCAGACAGTTCACGCGAAGAGTCATGACCCGGCCCGCCTCGTTCTGGTGTCCGGTATCAAGGGAGGTGGCCCTGGCGCCGCCGTCCATGAGCCGCTGGTGATCTACCGGCCAAACGGCACCTATACCGACAGGGCTCAGGCCATGTTTGATCCCTGAAGTATATTTATCAGCTTTCGGTCAACCGGTTTAATACCTGACCGGTAATCACCTTTGGATAAAAATACGTGGATTTTCTGGGCATGATTTCCCCTGCCTCGGCAATCCGCTTGACCTGATCGATCCGGGTGGAATTCAGGATAAAGGCAGCATCGCATTCCCCGGTTCTGACGGCCTCCAGGGCTGCATCCGTCCTGCTGGAATAGCTCATGATGGTTTCATCGTCCAGTTGGCTGTGATTCAGGCCCAGCAGTTCCATCAATATCAGACGGGTCAATACCGTCACATCCAGCTCCAGCATCCGTTCCGACATCTCGTGCCCGAACATCCGCTGCATGACGCCGGGTTTCAGGCTGAACAGATATCCCTGCGGGTGATTTCTGATCGCAACCCCGATCCGGGTATGGGAACTGACGGCATTC
>JAPLJE010000048.1 GCA_026388755.1 Deltaproteobacteria bacterium
ATTTCGTCATTCCAGTATCCGGAACCGGTGCGGCCCACACATCCGCAATTAACATCAGAATAATAAAGCCGAAAGCACTTGCCCGTGTTTTTTTCATGCTGTTTTCCTTTGATATCTACAAGGTTTGGATACTCTGATAACTATTCAGATTTTATAGAAATTCACTTTCAACTGTGTAAAAGATAATATCATTTGTCAACAGCTTTTTTTCTGTCCAATATTGTATCGGAACCATTATCTTGGCACTGAATCAGCCAAGCCACCATCAATAATCAAAAAAATTAAGTTTATCGCCTTCTAAGATCCAGCGGTCATAGTCCAGTGATTCCCGACTTTCCTCCCGTCTGAAGATATTATTGTTGACTTAACACGCTGATATTCATACAGGGTAGTATCTGTTTTTATCATGAAGTTAACAGGAAACTACATAATATCGGAAAAATATTCATCAGCGGATTTTGTCGCTCATGCAGGAATACCTTATACGGAGACTTCATGAAATTTCAGAAAAAGATTAAATTGATGATCTTGATGATCCTGCTGTCATCAGGAATGGGACAGGCAATAGCTCAGGTTAAGGTAACGGATCTTG
The DNA here is from genome assembly GCA_026388755.1 of Deltaproteobacteria bacterium. Classification (GTDB taxonomy): domain Bacteria; phylum Desulfobacterota; class Desulfobacteria; order Desulfobacterales; family Desulfatirhabdiaceae; genus RAAP-1. The sequence continues at coordinate 593 of JAPLJE010000048.1, forward strand.
TCCCGGCAAGGGAGTTGACTGATGATTCGGTGCTTGAACCAGGCCTGCTACCGATTTACATCTATAAAAGCTTCAGACATATCGATGAAATGCCATTTCTGAACCCTAAAACGACGACAGAAAAAGTGGGCAAACCCATCCTTTTTCTCAATCATCACTTCGGAGAAAAAGACCTTATTTTTGACAGTGGCGTCAGACAGGGCATCGGAATCCAAATGAATGGTTTTTTGAAATTTTCCGAAGCAGGGATATACGGGATGAGGGCACTATCGAATGACGGAATCCGGGTTGAAATCTGCAGCGATACCATTCTGATGGACCCGAGAGTTCATTCCGATCGTTTTTCGCGCCAAGCAGTACTGGACATTCCCAAACCGGGTTGGTACCCCATCATGATTCAGTATTTCCAGCGAGTAGGTACGGCTACCATTGAGATGCAATGGAAACTGCCGGGGAAAACCGACTTTTCCGTCATTCCGGCGGAAGCTTACTCCCATGAACCAGTTTCAAAAGGTCCATCGTAAACACCACCAGCATGTGGTTCCGCCCTTACCTCGAATATTACTTTTGTCAATGTACTCAATATTAAAAATATTCATGAAAGGGAGATAGCTGCAATGAAAATCATCGTCTTAAACGGAAGCCCCAAGGGCGACGTTAGCATCACGATGCAGTATGTCCACTTTGTCCAGAAGAAGTTCCCGCAGCATGAACTGAAAATCCTGAACATCTCGCAGCGAATCAAGGCAATCGAAAAAGAGGATAATGCCTTTCAGGAAATCATTGATGAGGTCAGGTCTGCAAACGGCGTTTTATGGGCCTTTCCGCTGTATTTCCTCCTGGTGCCCTCCAACTACAAACGATTCATCGAGCTCATCTGGGAGAGAGGGGCCGAAAATGCGTTCAAGAACAAATACGCGGCATCTCTGAGCACCTCGATCCATTTCTATGACCATATTGCCCATAATTACATTAATGCGATTAGCGATGACCTCGATATGAAGTTCGCTGGGGGGTTCTCAGCTGCTATGTATGACCTGCTGAAGGAGAAGGAAAGGAAGCGGCTGTTGCTGTTCGCCGAACATCTCTTTGACGCCATCGAAAACAACGTACCCATGTCGAGGAACTTTCGTCCGTTGATTCACAGGTCGATCGAGTATGTTCCCGGAGATGTTCAGAGCAAGATCGGCGTTGACAGGCAAAAAGTGGTGGTTCTGACGGACTCAAAGGATGAGGGGACTAATCTGGGGCGGATGCTTCGCCAATTCACTGGGGCATTTTCCGGTGAAGTCGAGGTGATTGATTTAAATGAGGTTGATATCAAGGGAGGATGCCAAGGCTGGATACGATAACAGCTGCCTATACGGTGATAAGGACGGCTACGTCGAGTTCTTCAACACAACAGTAAAGAGCGCCAATATACTCGTTTTGGCCGGATCGATCAAAGACAGGTATTTGTCGTCACGATGGAAGCTGTTCTTTGATAGGAGTTTTTTCAATAACCACGTACCGGTGATGAGGGGCAAACAACTCGGATTTATTATCTCCGGGCCCTTAAGCCAGATTCCCAACCTCAGGCAGGCACTGGAAGGCTATTTTGAGGTTCAGCAGGCCGGCATCGTGGATTTTGTAACGGATGAATTTGGTGATTCGGCCAAGATCGATGCCCTTTTGCTGAGTCTGGCTCAACGTCTTATCCGCTCTGCCAACGATGGCTATGCAAAACCTGCCAGCTTCCTCGGTGTGGGCGGCAAGAAAGTTATCAGGGACATATGGTCCATTGCGATTCCCCTTCCGGGCGGATCACAATTTCTACAAGAAGAACGGGTTGTACGATTTCCCACAGAAAGACTACAAATCCCGAATTACGAATTCAATGATGATGCTCCTGAGCCGAATACCGTCGATAAGAAAGGATATCTATACCAAGCGGATAAAAACGGAGATGATCAAGCCCCTGCAAAAAGTGCTGGAGAGAGAATGAAAGAGACAGCAAACGATATATCTTTCATTCACATATTCTTCCAAAAGATGAGGCTTACAGACCAACAAGTGCCTGATACATTCTTAAGTGGATGCAGTTGCCATAACCTGTTCATGCCCGGATTTGCAGGTGATCTGCGGCAATTAAATATCAAATAAGTTTCGTATCACGGAAAATCCATGAATCACAACGGAAACAACGTCGAATCCCGCCTCTGGGCTGCTGCGGATGAACTGCGGGCCAATTCCAAACTGAAATCTTCGGAATACTCCGTCCCGGTGCTGGGGTTGGTGTTCCTGCGTTATGCCGACCACAAGTTCCAGGCGGCGGCAAAAGAGCTGACCGGGCAAAACGTCGGACGGAGGAAGATCGGCCCAGCGGACTACCAGGCTCTGGGCGTTCTCTATCTGCCCGATACGGCTCGTTTCTCGGCATTGATCCAATTGCCCGAAGGATCCAATATCGGTGCCGCCATCAACGATGCCATGCGCTCCATCGAGGCGGAGAA
>JAPLJE010000513.1 GCA_026388755.1 Deltaproteobacteria bacterium
AATCGCTGCAACCGCTGGCTTGGCGGCTTTATATGCTACCGGCAGGTTCGCCAATTCGGTTGCAGAAGGCGCTATAAGCCAAGGTATGGACTCCGGGCGAATTTTTGTGGGCGACAGGCAATACGTATGTGAACACCTCAAGACCATTCTCAGAGAAGGAGACTGGGTCCTGATCAAGGGATCCAGGGCAATGGGTATGGAAAAAATTGTTCACGATATCACAAGGTGGGCAGAATGCCTTGGCAGCCCGGATTCATCCACTAAAGGTTCATCCTAATCCCGTAAAGACACAACCCTATGCTGTATCTACTTCTTTATCCACTTCATACGTCGTTTTCGGTTTTAAATGTATTTCGTTACATTACTTTCCGAACGATCTATGCCAGCCTGACGGCTTTTCTAATCTGCTTTGTTCTGGGACCCTGGGCCATCAAAAAACTGAGCTATCTTCAGATCGGCCAGTATATTCGTGAAGATGGCCCCAAAACCCATCTGAAAAAAGCTGGAACACCCACGATGGGAGGTGCGTTGATGCTGGTGGCCATTTTGACATCTACACTCCTGTGGGCCAATCTGAGAAACGTCTATATCTGGGTGGTATTGGGAGTGACAGCTGGTTTTGGTCTCATCGGGTTCATGGATGACTATCTCATGCAGGTCAAGAAACAGAGCATGGGTTTGAATGCGCGAAACAAATTTCTGTTTCAAACATTAATTGCTCTTTCAGCTGGTATATTTCTTTATCAGTACCCCGAATTTTCAACTCAGGTAACCTTTCCGTTTTTTAAAAATTTTTCTCCGGATTTTGGATTGGGATATATCGTGTTTGCCGCATTTGTCATTGTCGGCACTTCCAATGCGGTGAATCTTACAGACGGTCTTGATGGGCTAGCCATTGGTCCCACTATTGTGGCTGCTGTAACCTATATGGTTTTTTGCTATGTTGCCGGACATGTCAGGATCGCCGATTACCTTCAGATCACTTATGTTGCCGGAAGTGGTGAGCTTACGGTTTTTTGTGGTGCCTTGGCAGGCGCAGGTCTGGGCTTTTTATGGTTTAATGCCTATCCTGCCCAGGTCTTTATGGGAGATGTCGGATCCTTATCGCTTGGCGGCGCGCTGGGAACCGTGGCCGTCATTACGAAGCAGGAAATCTTACTTGCGCTTGTGGGCGGCCTTTTTGTGATTGAGGCCCTGTCCGTCATTTTCCAGGTAGGCTATTTTAAGCTCACCCACGGCCGGAGAATATTTCGAATGGCTCCGCTTCATCACCATTTTGAATTGAAAGGGTGGCCAGAGCCCAAGGTGATTGTTCGATTTTGGATCATCTCTATTGCGCTGGCATTGGTGGCCATCAGCACGTTGAAACTGAGATAGGGTTTGAGGGCATGAATCTGAATCGAATAAAAGTACTGGTCGTCGGGCTTGGAATGACCGGACTTGCCACCGCACGGTTTTTGCATCACCGTGGGGCAGCGGTTACCGTTACCGACATGGCCGCCGAAGAGGATCTTGTATCATCCGTCCTTGAGATGCATCAGCTTGGGATTCGAACCGAGCTTGGCGGGCATCGCAGGGAAAGCTTTGAATCTTCGGATCTGATTGTTTTAAGCCCCGGAGTGCCTCATACCCACGATTTCTTGATAGCTGCCCGACAAAATGGCATCCCTGTCA
>JAPLJE010000718.1 GCA_026388755.1 Deltaproteobacteria bacterium
GATCATCAGCGCCTTTTCGCGTGGGCATCACAACGTGCTGTTCCTGCTCATACTCACCCTGATTTTTGGAAACTGGACTGTCGCCATCTGGAAGAAGAAACGGACCGGCGCAGGTGATCTGGTCTTGAGGGAAGCACAACTTAAATTCCAGTCCCTGAAAGGGCGGGCCAAAAACGTGCGTCCCGGTGGAACCACAAGCGACGCTTCTTTTCTGGCTGCTGTCTTTGGGCTGTCTGTTCTTCCAGTTGTGTATTTCCCATACATAAAAACGCTCTTCCCCAAGGCAGCTTCTTCTTTTGGCGGAGACACCGGCGGCTGCGGTGGCGGTGGATGCGGATCGAGCGGCTGTGGTGGGGGCGGTTGCGGCGGGGGATGCGGCGGATGTGGTAGTTGAAGGGTGGAAATCACATGGGACATTGCGATTAATTACGAACGTTCGTTCTATTTAATTGACATTCATCTTTAATGGATATATGAATATTCCATGTTTAAGTCATAAATCCAAATAATACCTGTTGGAACACAATGTGATGAAGCTCCTGGTCTGTGTCAAACAGATTCCCGATCCCGATGCGCCGGTCCATGTCAATGCAGATGGCAGATGGGTCGATATCGATGGCGGTGCGTATGTCATGAACCGCTTCGACGGTTTTGCCCTGGAAGAGGCGCTGCGTATCCGTGAAGAAATTCCGGACACTCGCATCGATGTCATATCCGTGGGACCGGAAAGGGTGGAGGCGGTACTCAGAAGATCACTGGGCATGGGCGCGGATCACGGCATCCATATACTTAACGAATCCGACGGCTATCTCAGCCCCTTTGCTACCGCCACCTGGATTGCCGCATATGCCCGGGCTTGCAATTATGACCTGATTCTGACCGGCGTCATGTCCGGTGATGACATGAACGGGCAGGTGGGGCCTCTGGTGGCTGAAATGCTTCGCCTGCCCTGTGCCACTTCCGTCATTTTCCGGCGGTTGATGCCTGACTCGGGCCGGATATACGTTGAACGCGAGATGGAAGGGAGGCTTCGGGATGCCTTGGAAATAAAGCTTCCGGTGCTTCTGACACTTCAAAGCGGCATTAACCAGCCGCGCTATCCGTCGCTTTCCAGAATGCTACGGGCCAACAGGCATCCCCTGGATAGGATTCCAGCAGGGGCTCTTGAATCGCCGTTCGTACATCTTTCCATCATGCAGGCTGCGTTTCCGCAAAAAGTGCGTGCAGGCCTGATTCTTGAAGGAACGTCCCGGGAAAAAGCCTGCCAGCTTCTGGATATTATACAAAGATATTCAATGCCAGTATAGGAGAGAGGCGCTTGTCTCAGCCCATTGTTGTCATCGCAGAACATGCCGAAGGCCACCCCCGCCCGATCACCTATGAACTTGCGGGCTTTGCGCGCACCCTCCAAAAAGAAATGCAATCGTCTGAGATAACAATTATTGTGATCGGAGAGATCATCGATAGCGTGGCTGAAATCATAGCCCGCAAAACCGGGTTGAGCGTTTTTGCCATTCGTGTTCCGGGCCTGGCCGGCTATAACGCGGAAGTCTATAAAAATATTCTGTCCAATGTCCTGACGGACTGGCAACCTTCTCATGTGTGTGCGGCCCACTCGACCCAGGGCATGGACTTCGCTCCCGGACTGGCTGTTCGGCTCGGCGCTGCCTGCATCACAGGCGTCGAAGCCATCGTGAAACAGGATGAAAAGATCTGCTTTCGCAGGGCGGTTTCCGGCGGCAAAATTATGGCCGATGTTTTCACGGATAGCCCAATGGTCCTGCTCACCATTCTGCCCGGCAGTTTTGCCCCCGATCCGGCGAATGTGGCTGCACCCGGACCGGTCAAACACAGGATGATGGAAAGTGCTCCCAAACAAAGTTTTTCCCGCGGGATCATTCGCAAAAGCATGGATGTCTCTGCCGTTACCGAAGCCGAAGTGATTGTTGCGGCCGGCCGGGGAATCGGAGAGAAAGAACATCTGGACCTGATTTATCGTCTGGCCTCGTTGTTTCCCAAATCCGCTGTCGGCGGATCCCGGATTGTCTGTGACCAAGGCTGGCTGGATTACGCTCATCAGATTGGCGTAACCGGATGCACGGTCGCTCCGAACCTCTATATTGCCTGCGGAATATCCGGAGCCATTCAGCATGTTTCCGGCATGCGAGGGTCCGGTTTTGTCATTTCCATCAATAAGGATTCCAAAGCTGCGATATTCAACGTATCCGACGTGTGCATCATCGAGGATCTCACAACCTTCATTCCGATTCTCATTGAAACCCATGAAAATCGGTGCGCAGTGAGTGAATGAATCCATACTTTCCCAACCGCATCGCCTGCCCCCGCTTTTTGATGGATATTTCCCCTTGACAAGCCAGAACACCCCCCCCTATACTTCGCAACCATCCAAAACAATGTCTCATTCAAGATTATTGGGTAATATTTCAGTCAGAAAATATCAGCTGTAGGGTCTGTTTTGTAAAAAGATAATCAAGAAAGGAAAAGAGGGGAAAAATGAAAAGGTTTCTAATAATAGTTGATGTGCTTATCATTTCCTGTCTTTTGGCAGTGGCAACTGGAAACGTATCGGCATTTGAAGTGACGGATATGATTTTTACCAGTGAAATAACGGATTGTCAGAAACCTGTTCCGAAATATTCTTTTACAGACAATGATTTGGGCGTTACAGCATGGATTTATTATCTTGATTATGAAGAAGGCAAAACGTGGAAAATGGACTGGTATGCTCCGAACAACACTATTGCCTTCTCAAGATCAAATAGCCGTAGCAGTACCTCCGGCGGCTGCTCATATCGCTGTCTCTCGAGAGAAACCCTTCGGGATAACGGAACCGGTAAATGGATAGTAAAGTTTTATTACGACGGACAGTTGTATAAGACTGCTTCTTTAGATTACACGATGACGCAAACGAATATTTGGCAAGCTGATAAAATATACGCCATACCTGATTATTATCAAACAGATACTTCTTATGGCGGTTTTCCCGAAGGAGGAATAAACTACTGTGCCCCGACATCGGTTTCCAATTCCTTGATGTGGCTTGCCAATAACGGATTTGATAACATGGCTCCGAACACCAAGGACCGGAAGAAGGATCAGTACGACGTCATCCTCAATTTGGGAACGAATTATATGAGTACCGATCCTTATGATGGGACAAGTGTATATAATGTGCTGACCGGGGTCAAAAACTATATTTCGGACAAAGGTTTCAAAGACTTTCAATTGAAATATCAGGGATGGCGCGATCATACGCCTGAGTCCGATATGGGCATTTCTGTGCCTGATATGGGATGGATAAAAACGGGTATTGCAAATTTAGGTTCGGTATGGCTGAATGTGGGTTGGTACACCTATGACGGGACCAAAGATGAATATAATCGGATTGGCGGACATTGGGTTACGCTTGTCGGGTCCGGATACAACGGAAATCCGGATTATCTTGTAATTCATGATCCGAATAACTGTTATTCCAACCAGTTTGTTTTACCTGCTAAGATAACCAGCGGAACGCTGACAGGCAGCAGCTCAGGTCTTCCCCGAAGCGCGGCAGGCTTCTATAAAATGAACAACGGAATGAGTATAAAATCCAGTGCCGACTTCGGTATTTTGGACGGAGCAATTGTTCTTTCAACGTATCTGGTGAACTATCTAAATGTCGGTCATTTGGCAAATGATCTGAAGATGAATATTTCCTGCGCTCAGTATCTGGATAATCAGTATCAGTTTGTGCTTAATTATAACCCAACGCCGGCTGATTCGTTATTATGGAAAATGGATCCCGCTTCTTTCATACAGCTTCAGAAGAGTCCTATCGCCTGTCTGGCTCTTGGAAACAATCTCATGCTGAATCTCTATGGCGAATACGGCGGCACCGTGTACTCTTATTCGATGAATTATGCTCCGATTCCGAATGATCTGTTAATCTGGAAAATGGATACTGCGACACTTAAGACAAAATAACCAAGCAGAACAGTTTATTGACAATAACTGTTCTGAATTAAAAGGAAGACGTTAAATGCAATGAAAATATATTTTTATAAAATTAGTTTGGCATTCTTGGCGACAGCGCTGATATTCCTCACTCTCGCGCCGCGAGATGTTTCGGCTATCGATGGCAAACTCTATCAAGCGGGCAAGATACCTATCGCTCAGCTCAATGGCAGTTTCAAGGAAATGGGACGCCAGTACGGATCTCTCCTGAAACCACAGATAAACAGTTTCTACCAAAAAGCGATAGTTGAGAATTTTCCATCGGGTCCTAAAATGACTCGTCAGCAGATACTGGATTACGCCAAGACAAACTACGATAAATACCCGTCCCGAATCAAAGAATTGTTCAACGGAATGGCTGAAACCTCAGGGTTGGATTCGGACAAGCTCATGCTCCTTGACCAGTATCCGTTATTGACCGAGATTGTCAAGACCGGCGGTTGCACAACCATTTCCGCATGGGGGAGTTATACCGGTGGAAATCCGCTTGTTTTTGCAAAAAACGAGGATTGGCTTCCGTATTTCCAAAATTTCAATGATTCTCTGGTTGTCGTGGTGTACAATCCTGACGACGGCAGCAGATCAGTTGCTTCGGTCTGCAATGCGGGTCAGGTTTCGACAATGAACGAAATGAACGATGCCGGACTTGCGCTGGCAGAGCAGTATGTGCCTCAGTGGGGAGAGGTGACCAATCCATCGGATATGCCTTTCTATGTCAAACTTCTTTCACTCTTTCTCGATTCACCCAACTTTGCGACATTTGACGCCGGGATTCGGAACTATCGTCCGCCCTTCAACAGCGTTATCAACGTCGCTGATGCGAACAAGGGTTTTTCTTATGAAATCACCAATAGCGAGTCGAAGCAGCGGGCAGCCCAGCCTGACGGACTGCTGGTAGCAGCTAACCATTTTGTCGACTCTTCGTGGAAAATACCTGCAAATATCACTTCAAGCGGCGATTGGACGGAATCTGTGGGGAGATACAACAATCTCATAGCTCTGGGTGAAAAATACAAGGGAACGATCAATGCCTCAGTTTTAAAGCAGATACTCGATACACCGAAGAGTCAAGGCGGCGCAACATTTGTAGATGACCCTGGTTTTCTGACCATATTCCAGTATGTGGCAATTCCGTCTGAGCTGACGCTTTGGCTGAAGGCCCCGGGGTATCAGGACTGGGTTGAGGTGAAGTTAGGCAATCTGTTCAAATCAATGAACACTCAAAGCGCTCTGGATATTGGTCACATCGGAAATGACCTAAAGTTTAATATTTCCTGTGCCCAATATCAGGGAAATCGCTATCAGTTCTCGCTCGCATATTCACCTGCACCAACTGATTCGAACATTTGGATACTGGATATTGCTTCTTTCAAGCAGCTTGAGAAAAGTTCTGTCACTTGTCTGGTTCTCGGAAACGATCTTAAGCTGAATCTCTATGGCGAATACGGCGGCATCGTGTACTCTTTTTCGATGAATTATACTCCGACTCCGAATGATCCGTTGATCTGGAAAATGGATGTCAGTACGCTGAAAGTAAAATAGTTTCGCGTCTTGCTTGGGTCGGCTTTTATCCATAAAACAGGCCGGAAACCGGATGATCACTGCTTTCTCAGGGCAGCAGACCCCCCCTTGCCGCCATAAATGCAGTCGCCAGGCGCATAACATCCAGGCTGTAGGGAATGTCTTGATAGGAAACCAGATCATGAATGGTATGGTAATACGGGTATTCGGCCCACTCATTTTCAATCAGCAGACAGCCGGGCAGGCGATGATTCAGGAAGGGTTCGTGATCACTGCCCCCATAGCTGGTGCTGGTTTCTATCTTCAGTGGGGTATAGGTGGCACAGAGTTGAGTCATTTCATCAAGAACGGCAGCCTGTTCGGCCGTATGATCACTGCCTTCGGCAATGATGCCGTAAATGTTTCGATAATAAGAAATCATATCCAGGATGATAAATCCAGTTATCACTTTCAACGCCCCCAGATCCTTCAAAAACTTCACCAAGCGTTCACTGCCTAGCGTTCCCTCTTCTTCGCCGCTGAATGCAACAAACAACACGGAACGCTCGGTGTTCACTCCGGAAAATACGCGCGCGATTTCCATCACAGCTGCGATACCGCTGGCATTGTCATTGGCGCCAGGTGCCAGATTGCAGGCTTCCGGACTGGTGGAATCATAATGAGCACCAATCATCACATATTCCTGGGGGAGTGTGGCACCCACTTTGATCCCGATCACATTATCACCCGGCCGGCGGTCCCAATCCGCCCCACAGACGGCTTCGAACGACATGAATTGAGGATTCAACCCCAGATCGGCAAAATGATTCTGGATTTTGTCCCGTGCGATTTGATTCTCAGGGGAACAGGTGTATCGGGTGGTCGTGTCGGGCGCCAAATCCATTAGATACGCAGTATACTTGTCGGCACTCAGCTTCGCCAACAATGCCGTCACCGCCGGATCGGGTTCAACCCGCTGCGGTGTCATCGTTTTCAGTATCACCCGACTTTCTGTTACCGGAAAAAGCTGTATATCAGGATGATTGGAAAGCGCCTGCAGATCCGTTACGTACGCCAGGCGAAAACCGGCTCGGGAATACAGGATGCGATAATCCTTGCGCTGATCCATTGGCCGGCGATCCTTCAATACAACCAGATTAGCCAAAGGAATATCGGACGCTAACACCCTCCCATTTAATATTTGGGCCGAATCATCCCGGATAACGATGAAATCGTTTCCAAAGGTGAGGACAATCTGACCTTTGGAAACAATGGCGCTCTGGTTATCCTGCAATGCTGAAATCAGATGGACCGTAGCGGCCTGAGCATCCCAGTACAGGATACAAAACGTAAAAGACGTTAACATGATTCGAATAAAAAGGTTCATCGTGATATATCCTTTTCGAATATAGTGCGACATCCCCGTACTCTATTTAAGCGTATCTTCATCGACAACATGCACCGTAACTGAATCGTAATAAAACGGCGGCTCCAGTTTGCCATCCGGATTCTCATCCACGCCAAAATAGAACGTGTAGTCACCTACAGGCAGCAGAGCATCAAATATGTTCAACGACGAAATATCCGCTAACGGAATCTGGCCTGTCGTGATGATTCCGGGAGTCCATCCTGCAGGATAAACCCAGGAATAATAACCCCAAGGAGAGCTGAGTACAATCCACCAGTCAGCCATTTTTCCTGTTTCTTCTTCTGCATCGAGACTGATATTGATGGAAATGGGCGATGTGGATGATTCCTTTACAAATGTAGCATCAATTCCATTGGCTTTGATGGTTGGAGCAGGATTTTTATCGGGTTGTAAACCTATTGCAGCCCCTTGATAAGTTGTAGCTGTCCAGTTATATGATCCAGTAACAAAACTGTCGGGAACATACCACCCGTCATAACTGCCACCCCATCCCATGTTGATGTGAACCGTTTCCGATGGAGCGTCCCGGTAGCC
>JAPLJE010000181.1 GCA_026388755.1 Deltaproteobacteria bacterium
CTTCAGCCCGAGGTCAACCGATTTGAGCCACTGCTGGCTCTGGATGGCCGATCAGACGGCCTTCATGCCATCCGACAGATCATCCTTTCGGCGCATCCGCTACTGAAACCCCAGGGCGTTCTCCTGCTTGAAATGGGTTTTAATCAAAAGGAAGCCGTGATCGACCTGATTCAGCAAAGCGGCCATTATCATCCATTTCAAATCATAAAGGACTATGCCGGACACGATCGCGTTGTGGTGATGTACAAAATTGGATGACTTTGTAAAAAGCTCCAGATGCGAGGCGCGCAAATCCTAAGGACCGGCGTTCCGCCTGCAGTACTTTTGGGTACGCCGCAATGACGAAGGATGCCGCGCAACGAAGCAGATGGACTTTTTACGAAGTCACCAGTTTTTAATTGTGAAAATATAAATAATTTGGTACAAAAAGAAGATTTAAAATAATTCGCACGTTCTCTGACCGAATTTTCGGTGCTTTCGCGGAAAGTGGAAATCCGGGTTGAGGAGAGCGGTGGCAAAACCAAAAAAGGAGAAACAAAATGGCTTACGTTACAATGAAAGAACTTCTTGAAGCCGGAGTTCATTTCGGTCATCAGACCAAACGCTGGAATCCGAAGATGAAACCCTTTATCTTTGGAGCAAGAAATGGAATTTATATCATTGATCTGCAAAAAACCGTCCGTATGTTCAGAGATGTTTATGATTTTGTTGTGGATACAGTAGCTAATGGCAAATCCGTCCTGTTTGTCGGCACCAAGAAACAGGCCAAGGAAACCATTCTCGAAGAAGCCAACCGGTGTGAAATGTATTATATTCACAACCGGTGGCTGGGTGGAATGCTGACCAACTTCCAAACGATCAAAAAAAGCATCGATCGGTTAAATACCTTGAATACCATTGAAACAGACGGGTCCATCAACCTCTATCCCAAAAAAGAGCGTCAGCAACTGGGAAAAGAGCGTCTGAAACTGGACAGCATTCTGGGAGGTATCCGCACCATGACCCGGCTTCCCGGTGCGATCTTTATCGTGGATTCCAAGAATGAAGCCATCGCCGTCCGCGAAGGACGAAGACTTCGAATCCCCATCATAGCAATTGCGGATACCAACTGTGATCCGGACGAGATTGATTACCTGATTCCGGGAAACGATGATGCCATTCGGTCCATTCGCCTGCTCACTTCAAAAATCGCTGATGCCTGTCTCGAAGGCCAGCAGCGTTATGCTGAGAAAAAACAGGCCGATTCGGACAAAGCCATTGATGAATCCGAGATGAGCGCGGCCGGTTCGGATCTGAAAACCGGCGAACGCAAAGTGATTTCAGACGGCACAGATGGGCCGGTCATTGAAATCATCAAGCGGGCATCATCCAAATATGATGCAATCGATGAAGATGACGACAACGAAGTGTGATTCTGTCAGAATCGAAATTTAATAGTCATATCCCCTTTTCGGGGATTCAGCAAATAAGATGATAAGGAGAAGAATCATCATGACCACCATTAGTGCATCAACTGTTAAAGAGCTACGGGACAAAACCGGCGCCGGAATGATGGATTGCAAGGAGGCGCTGAAACAAAGCGATGGCGATGTCAGCAAGGCCATCGATTTTCTCAGGAAAAAAGGGTTGGCGACAGCAGCCAAAAGGGCAGGCAGAGCCATGTCCGAAGGAACCATTCAGACCTATATTCATACTGGCGGCAAACTCGGCGTCATGGTTGAAGTCAACTGTGAAACCGATTTTGTAGCCAAAAATGAAGACTTCGTCCAGTTTGCCAGAAATATCGCCATGCACATTGCAGCCACCAATCCTGTATCCATTTCTCAGCAGGATGTTCCCAAGGAAGTGGTTGAAAAGGAAATGGAGATTTACCGGGATCAGGTTCGCGCCATGGGCAAACCCGAACAAATGATCGATAAGATCGCAGAGGGCAAGCTGAGCAAATTCTACAAAGAAAGTTGCCTGCTCAACCAGGGGTATGTCCGCGACCCCAATGTCACCATTTCCGACCTGATTCATGAACAGATTGCCAAAATCGGCGAGAATATCACCATCAAACGTTTTGTGAGATTCCAGGTAGGAGAATGACTCCTTGAAACAATCGCTCTACAAACGAATCCTTCTTAAGCTGAGTGGCGAAGCCCTCATCGGAAATCAGGGCTTCGGCATTGATCCGGATATGATCAAATACGTGGCGGATGAAATCCGTTCTGTCATCAACCTCGGCGTTCAGGTTGCAATCGTGGTAGGCGGCGGCAATATTTTCCGGGGAATTGCCGCCAGTTCCTTTGGCATGGACCGTACCTCTGCCGACCACATGGGAATGCTGGCCACCGTTATCAACAGCATTGCCCTTCAGGACGCTTTGGAACGCAAAGGCGTTCAGACAAGAGTCCAGACCGCCATTTCCATGCATGAGGTGGCGGAGCCTTTTATTGTTCGCAGAGCGGTTCGGCACCTTGAAAAAGGACGGGCCGTTATTTTTGCAGCCGGAACTGGAAGCCCGTATTTTACCACCGATACCGCCGCTGCCTTGAGGGCACAGGAGATTCATGCCGAAATTCTCTTAAAAGCGACCAAGGTGGACGGAATCTACGAGGCTGACCCGGCCAAGAACAAGGATGCCCGGTTTATCAAAAAGATCAGCTACATGGAGGTGCTGGA
>JAPLJE010000736.1 GCA_026388755.1 Deltaproteobacteria bacterium
TGTCCGTATGGGTTACGGTCAGGTGATAGATATCTTCCATACCGCCGCCGGGTGCCGGCGCCTCGTTTCCGATCTCATAAAGCGGCAGGTCTAAATCTCTGCGATCGCTTGCAGCGACCTCTGCCGCCAGACAGAGTATCGCGGCACGCCTGGCGGCGATTTCGGGAGGCAGGGCTGTGCCCGGATCATCAGCGCAGCGCATTCCGGTGTCGAGATGAATTTTGTGAAAACCGGCGGCCACACAATCGGACGTCAATTCAGCCGCTTTTGCCATGGCGCTTGCGGCGGTTTCATTCTTCCAGACATGAGGTCCCAGGTGATCGGCGCCGATGATGATCTGATCAGCCGGCAGACCCGCGGATCCGGAAAGCCGGCGGATGAAGGCTGAAAAATCCGCAGGGGTCATTCCCGTGTAACCGCCGAACTGGTTGACCTGATTGGCCGTGGCTTCAACCAGCAGGCATCGCCTCTCTGTCGCGGCCAGTTCCATGACGGCCTGAAGTACCATTGGGTGTGACGTGCACACCGCGACCATGCCGCCGATCTCACCATCCAGATGCTGATGCCGCAGATGGATCAGGGGATTTGCCATGGCACCCATCCTGAGTTCATTTGATAAACGCGCAACAATAATCCGTGATGCTGGTGACTTTCAGATCGAATCCGGATTGGGCAGGCACTTCAAATGCTTCTCCGCCTTTGATCGGCTTCCACCCATTTGATCCGGGCAGCAATACCTCCAGGTTCCCGGAAAGAATCTCCATGATCTCTTTGTCTGCCGTGTTGAAATGATATTCACCAGGAAGCATAATCCCCAGCGTTTTTCTGGATCCGTCCGGAAAAATGAGGGTGCGGCTGCTGACCTTGCCGTCAAAGTAAACATTGGCCTTTTTAACGATGTTGATATTATTGAATTCCGACATGATCGTCCGGAAAAATGAGGGTGCGGCTGCTGACCTTGCCGTCAAAGTAAACATTGGCCTTTTTAACGATGTTGATATTATTGAATTCCGACATGATCCGTTCCTTTTCAAGCTGTGATGATGTAGTTCTCATGACCGGACGAACAAGGTGCAAACCGTCTCGAAAACATGGCGGCTGACAATCCATGTCAAGCAAAACTCTATATCCGAGATGGAAGTATGGTTAGTGGGCATAAGCCCTCCGGAAATAAACACGTCCACGACATCATTGACATAAGTTTCAGTAAAAAACAAGGGAGGAGACAGGTGGGATCAGGGTAACCGCATTTGGAATTGGCAATTTTATAAACAGTGGCTTGTTATGTTTCATTTGATTTCAACTGTTTATAACTATTTTAAATTATTAAATAAAAGGAAGGAGAAACAAATGAGAAAAATGTGGGTAGCTGTCATGTTTTTGTTTTGTATCGGATGGGTGCAGGCGAGCTTTGCGGATGAGATCATCATAAAAGCCGGGGATACCCTTCAAAGCTTTCTGGAAACTCAAAAAGGAAAAAAAGTCACGGTGCGGTTATCGGGCGGAGAAGAATTGACCGGTATGGTGACAACAGTCACCAAGGAACTCTTGCATTTGGGGAAGATGTCC
>JAPLJE010000627.1 GCA_026388755.1 Deltaproteobacteria bacterium
GAACCGGGTCAGTCTGGCCCTGCCGCAGTTGCCGTCGGTTGTGACCCAGCAAGGCGTATCGGTGCAGAAGCAGTCTTCTTCCATCATGATGATTGTTGCCATCACCTCCAAAGATAACCGGTACAGTAGCGATTATATCGCCAATTACGCCAATGTGTATGTTCTGGATTCTCTCAAAAGGGTGCCCGGCGCCGGGCAGGCCGCGGTCCTCGGGGCGCCCGACCAGGCCATGCGGATCTGGATGAACCCGGACCGGATGGCCTCTCTTGGAATCACGACCAGCGACATTCAGCAGGCGGTTTCTTCTCAGAATGCCTTGTTCGGTGCCGGTCAGATCGGCCAGAAACCCAGTTCGGGACAGGTGGAGTTGACATTTCCGGTGGTGACGCAGCGACCCTTCACCGATCCCGCGCAATATGAAAACATTATCCTGAGGGCCAGCCAGGATGGCAACGCCATCGTCCGCCTGAAGGATGTGGCCCGGGCCGAAGTCGGGCTGCGTCAATACGTCATTGACAGCAAACTGAACGGGGTCCCTGCTACATTGATCGCGGTTTACCAGCAGCCCGGCGCCAATGGCCTGAAAGTTTCCAAAGATGTGCATCAGGCCATGACGGAGATGAAAACGGGCTTTCCCGAAGGGCTTGACTATGTGATATCGCTGGATACCACGGATTTTGTGCGGCTGTCGATCAAAGAAGTGCAGAATACGCTGTTTGAAGCGGTGATCCTGGTGGTTCTGGTTGTTTTTTTGTTTCTGCAGAATTTTCGCGCAACAATCATCTGTACGGTTGCCATCTTTGTTGCCCTGATCGGCACGTTCACGGGAATGCTTGCACTGGGGTTTTCCATCAATCTGCTCACGCTCTTTGGTTTGGTGCTGGCCATCGGTATCGTGGTCGACGATGCCATTGTGGTGGTGGAAAACGTTGAAAGAAACATGACCCAGTTCCATCTTTCGCCCAAGGAGGCAACTATTCGGGCCATGGGAGAGGTTACCAGTCCGGTCATCGCAACGGTGCTGGTCATGTCCGCGGTATTTGTCTCCGCCGCATTTTTGCCTGGCACCACGGGTCAGTTATACAAGCAGTTCGCGATTACCATTGCCATATCCGTAACAATTTCCGGATTTGTCGCCCTGACGCTGACGCCGGCGATGTGCGGACTCATTCTAAGGCACACAACGCCGCCCCAAAAAGGACCTTTTGCCTGGTTCAACCGCCAGTTCGACACTTTTACCCAGGCCTTTGGCCGGGCCGTGGTGCTGATCATCAAACGCATGGGAATTGCGTTCGTGTTGCTTGCACTGATGGTCTGGGGAATCATTCATCTTTTTGGCGCGCTTCCGACCAGTTTTGTGCCGGGTGAAGATCAGGGTTATGTGATGACGGCCATCATCATGCCCGACGCCGCCAGTCTGGATCGCACCCAGGTTGTGACGGAACAAGTGGACAAGATATTTGAAAAAATCCCCGGTGTTGAAAACCGCACCGAGCTGGCCGGTTACAGCCTTCTGGATGGCAGCTTCAAGACCAATGCCGGAACGTTTTTTGTAACGCTCAAGCCTTTTGAGGAGCGCTATCAGTCTGCTGAAAGGGCCAGGACCGAGAATGCGCAGGCCGTGCTGGCAAACCTCCACAGGGGAGTCAAGGATATTCTGCAGGGGATGATCATTCCGTTTGCGCCGCCGGCAATTCCGGGCATCGGTACTACCGGCGGTTTCGAGTTCTGGATTCAGGACACTGGGGCTGGCGAACCGGCGAAGCTTGAGGAGGTGACTCAGCAATTTCTCGGAAAAGCCCGGCAAAGACCAGAGCTCAGCGGGCTCAATTCCACCTTTCGTGCTTCTGCCCAGCAACTTCGCGCAGATGTGGATCGGGAAAAAGCCAATCTTCTGGGCATCCCGGTTCAGGATGTCTACAGCGCCATTCAGGCCCAGTTCGGATCCCTGACAGCCAGCCAGTACAATGAATTCAGCCGGGTGTGGTGGGTGATTCTTCAGTCTGAACCGTCATTCCGCCAGAAGCCAGAAGACCTGACCCGGCTCTACACCCGATCCAATCAGCAGCAGATGGTTCCGCTATCGGCTGTGGTGAGCACCCGGTGGGTGACCGGACCCGATCTTCTGCCCCATTTCAACGGCTTTCCCGCTGCTAAAGTCAATGGAAACGCCGCGACCGGCTACAGTTCGGGACAGGCCATCAAAGCCATGGAAGAGATCGCCCGAGAGGTCCTGCCTCAGGGCTATACGTATGCCTGGTCGGGTCTGGCATTCGAAGAAAAGAAGTCAGGTGGCACCTCTTCTCTGGCGTTTATTTTCGGGTTGATTTTCGTGTTCCTCATTCTGGCTGCTCAATATGAGTCCTGGACCCTGCCGGGATCGGTCATGACGGCCGTGCCGTTTGGCGTTTTGGGTGCCCTGACGTTTAACTGGCTAAGGGGGCTGGAGAACGATGTTTATTTCC
>JAPLJE010000405.1 GCA_026388755.1 Deltaproteobacteria bacterium
GAAGAAACCGGTGTGATTGATACAGTCTCCTTTTCTGAAAATCGTATAAACAGCCTGAAAAAACCGCCCGAACCCGGCCAGATTGTTGTCAGCATCGATCCCCGGTACTTCAGACCTGCAGAAGTTGAGTTTCTGCTGGGAGATCCAACAAAGGCCAGAACGGTTCTGGGGTGGAAATCCAAAATGGATTTTGAAGAACTGATTCGAATCATGGTGGAAAAAGATATGATGGAAGCGCGAAAGGATTTTCTGGTTGAGAAGGAAGGCTTTCAAATTTACAATCATTTCGAATAATCCGACCATGACCGGCTTATCAGAAGATGGCGGACATTCCATGAAAA
Source organism: Deltaproteobacteria bacterium (assembly GCA_026388755.1). GTDB lineage: Bacteria > Desulfobacterota > Desulfobacteria > Desulfobacterales > Desulfatirhabdiaceae > RAAP-1. Next base: position 342 of record JAPLJE010000405.1, read on the forward strand.
ACGCTCAGGGTTTGGAATGCCTGGAGAGGCGCATCCTTCACGGCCTGTCGTGTGAATGGGATGCTGCCCTGTGGGCTGTCAATGCCGTGCTTCGAAAAAGGATCAGAAAACCCCTGTTCGCCATACGGAATTTTAAGAACCGGTTGGGATACTGGTCATCTGAAAAGCGGGAAATCGGCCTAAGCAGGCAGTTTGTCCTGGATCACTCCTGGAATGATATCCGCGAGGTGCTTCTGCATGAAATGGCTCATCAGTTTGCCTCGGAGGTTTCAAATGCTTATCAGGAGCCGCCTCATGGCCATAGCTTTCAGAACGCCTGCCGGATATTGAAGGCCAACCCCAAGGCATCCGGAACATATGTTCCCTTCAGCCAGCAGATTTTTCAGGCATCGGAATGCGAGAGCGATAAAATCCGGCTTCGGATTCAAAAGCTCATGGCGCTGGCTCAAAGCAGCAATCTTTTTGAGGCAGAGGCCGCCATGATCAAGGCCCATGAGCTGATGGCCACATATGAGATCAAGCAGATTGTTCAAAATGCACCCAGGGAATATTTCAGCATTTTTGTTGGAAAGCCCGCGCTTAAACATTTCCGGGAGGATTATTCCCTCGCGCTTCTCTTGATGGATTATTACTTTGTGAAAGGGATATGGGTCGGGGCCTATGTGGTTGAAAAGGGAAAGATGGGCAGGGTCCTTGAAATCAGCGGAACTGTCCAGAATCTTCAAATCGCCAGTTACGTCTTTGATTTTATTCAGCAGTTTATTGAATCGGCGTGGAAGAAATATAATGCCGGCGGTGAATTGAACCGTTATCGGAAAACGGATTTTTCATCTGGAATCTTATCCGGATTCAGGATGAAGCTGGAGCAGGAATCGCAAGCTGGCAAGGGCGTTTCTCTTTCACTTTCGCTGGTTCCAATTCATGATATCCAGTTGAAACAATATGTCGAGATGCGGTATCCACGCGTAAGAACCTTTCTGAGAAAAGGCGGATGCTGTCATTCCGATGTGGTATTGGATGGAACAGAAATTGGGAAAACCCTGGTGATTCGAAAAGGTATTTCGCAGCCGATTTTCGACGTTCCACCCCGATATCTAGAATAACAAATCTTTATTGATCTGCCGATTCGCCGTTAGTTGTGATTGGCAATTCAATTATCACGCGAACGCCGGGTCTTTCCTTCCGGTTCTCGACCCGGATGCCGCCGTTATGAGATTCAATGATGTTTTTTACAATGCCCAGACCAAGTCCGGTTCCTTTTTCCTTGGTGGTGAAAAAAGGATCCCAGAGGCTTTCAAGCAACTCTTCCGGTACGCCGGGGCCTTCATCTTCAATGCAGATGTTGACGATACTGTCAGCAGATTCGATGCTGACCAGAATTTTTCCGCCTTTCGGCATTGCCTGAATTGCATTCATGA
>JAPLJE010000596.1 GCA_026388755.1 Deltaproteobacteria bacterium
AAATACCGGCAGCTTCTGGATGACACCAAGCTTTCGATCATCGACATCAACGTGCTGCTTCATCAAACCCCGGGTGGCATGCTCTCCAATCTGGTGAATCAGCTTCGGGAAATGGATGCGCTGGACAAGATCGATCAGGTCTATGCCGAGCTGCCCAGGGTTCGAAAAGATCTGGGACAGATTCCGCTGGTAACGCCCACCAGTCAGATCGTGGGAATTCAGACTGTGAACAACGTGCTCTTCGACGATGAAAATGAGCGCTACAAAATGATCACCGGCCAGGTCAAGGATCTTTGCTACGGACTGTACGGAAAAACCGCGGTTCCCATTAATGCGGAAGTTCAGAAAAAAGCGCTGAAAGGATATGCCAGAGGCGAAGAGCCCATTGTCTGCAGGCCGGCTGAAGTCATCGAGCCGGAACTGAAAAAAGCCCAGGAAGACGTCAAGGGCCTGGCCATGGATCTGGACGATGAGCTGATTTACGCCCTGTATCCGGTAACCGGCAAACGCTTCCTGCAATGGAAATACGGTAAGGAAGAAGTTCCTGCCGATGTCAAGCCCATTACGCTTGAACAGGCCAAGGCCCGGCAGGAGCTGATCCAGAAGGCAGTTGCCGGAAAACTGGTTGAAAAAATCGAGAAAGAAGCGCCTGCCAAAGGCGATGGTTTGCGCAAATTCAATGTATTTGTGGAAGACACATATTTTGAGGTTGGGGTTGAAGAAATCGGCGGCGCCCCGGTTGTCAGCTACATTCAGCCTGCAAAACCGGTTGCTGCGGCCCCGGTTTCTGCTGCCGCCAAACCAGCGCCTGCTGCACCCGCTGCGGCCGCACCTGCCGCAGCCCCGGTTGACGGCACGCCCATCAATGCGCCCATGCCGGGTATGATCGTTAGATTTGATAAAAATGTCGGCGATGTGGTCAGCAAAGGGGAAACCGTGGTGATTCTGGAAGCCATGAAAATGGAAAACGCCCTTGCATCTCCCGTGGATGGCACCATCAAAGCCATCAATTTCAAAAGCAGCGATTCTGTTCCCAAAGGTGCCGTGCTGTGTGTCATTGGATAGATTGGGGTTATAGGTAATGGGTGATAGGTGGTGTTTTTTCCCATTATCTATCGCCCATTATCCCTTACCCTTTTACAGATACAACCAGGGGCTGGGTTTTTTCCAGCCCCGTTTTTTTAGAGGAGGCAGTACTGATGAAGATTCATGAGTATCAGGCCAAGGAGCTTTTTAAAAAATACAACATTCCCATACCTGAGGGTAGTGTGGCGTTCAACGTCCAGGAAGCCCAGGCCGTCGCCGAAAAGCTTGGCGGATATCCGGTTGTGGTCAAAGCCCAGATTCATGCCGGCGGCAGGGGAAAAGGCGGCGGGGTCAAACTGGCCGGCTCCAGGGAAGAGGTTGCGGTCATCGCCGGCCAGATTCTCGGCATGAACCTGATCACCCACCAAACCGGCCCTGAAGGCAGGATGGTGAAAAAAGTTCTGGTCGAACAGGGGCTGAATATTCAAAAAGAGCTGTATTTAAGCATCATTCCGGACCGGGCCACCGCGACAGTTGTCATTATCGCCAGTGAAGCCGGCGGCATGGACATTGAAGCAGTTGCGGAAAAAACGCCGGAGAAGATCATCAAGGTCTATATCAACCCGCTGGTCGGCATTCAGGCCTACCACTGCCGGGAAGTTGCCTATGGGCTCAACCTGGCGCCGGAAACCATCAAACCTTTTACAGCGCTTCTAAGCCGACTGTATGCCTTGTTCGTGGGCTATGACTGTTCGCTGGTTGAAATCAATCCCCTGATCATCATCGCGGATCAGGCCGTGATCGCCCTGGACGGAAAGGTCAATTTTGATGACAGCGCCCTGTTCCGTCACAAGGACATTCTGGCATATCGCGTTCTGGATGAGGAAAATCCGCTCGAGGTAGACGCCTCCAAATATAATCTCAATTATATCGCCCTGGACGGAAATGTCGGCAATATGGTCAACGGTGCGGGTCTTGCCATGGCGACGATGGATATCATCAAGCAGGCAGGTGCCAGTCCGGCCAATTTCCTGGATGTCGGGGGCGGAGCCAATGCCGAGATGGTTGAAAACGGGTTTCGGATCATCCTGAGCGATAAAAACGTCAAGGGCATTCTCATCAATATATTCGGCGGAATCCTTCGCTGCGATATTCTGGCGGAAGGCGTGGTTCAGGCAGCGCGAAAAACCGGCATTACGGTTCCGGTTGTTGTCCGCATGGAAGGCACCAATGTTGAGGAAGGCCGGCGCATATTGAGTGAATCGGGTCTGAATTTGACGACCGCAGTGGATCTAAAAGATGCAGCCCAAAAAGTGGCCGCCATTGTTAAGGGTTAGGAGGAAACACCGTGAGCATATTTGTCAATAAAAATACCCGGCTTCTGGTTCAGGGAATCACCGGCAAGGAAGGGCAGTTCCATACCCGTCAATGTGTGGCTTATGGCACAAAGGTCGTGGCAGGGGTGACGCCTGGAAAAGCCGGGCAGAAAATGGATGATATTCCCGTGTTTCATACGGTCAAGGACGCTGTCAAGGCAACCGGCGCCAACTGCAGCATGATCTTCGTGCCGCCCCCATTTGCGGCAGACGCCATCATGGAAGCCGCCGATGCGGGTGTGGAGATGATTGTCGCCATCACGGAAGGCATTCCGGTCATGGATATGATGCGGGTAAAAAACTTTCTCTCCGGCAAATCTTCCCGTCTGATCGGACCCAACTGTCCGGGAATCATAACGCCGGGCGAGTGCAAAATCGGCATCATGCCGGGAGTGATTCATCAGCCCGGAGGACCGATCGGCGTGGTTTCCCGTTCCGGGACCTTAACCTATGAAGTGGTCCATCAGCTTACCCGTCAGGGAATCGGACAGACCACCTGTATCGGCATCGGCGGTGATCCGGTCAACGGCACCAATTTCATCGATTGCCTGGATGCTTTCCAGAAAGATTCCGAGACAGCCGGAATTGTCATGGTCGGAGAAATCGGCGGTACCGCCGAAGAAGAGGCGGCGACATTTATCAAGCAGCATGTCACCAAGCCGGTGATTGGTTTTATTGCCGGACTCACCGCGCCTCCGGGCCGGAGAATGGGCCATGCCGGCGCCATCATCAGCGGCAGCAGCGGCACGGGTCAGGGAAAAATTGCTGCCATGAAAGCCTGCGGCATTACCGTGTGTGAAAATCTGGGAACATTGGGAGAACTCTGCGCCAGCGTTTTTGGCAAATAGTACGACCCAGGCTGAAGGATAAAGACTGAAGGCAAAATGGCGTTGCCATGTCCTTCGGCCTTCTGCTTAACAAACGACTGGTTATAAAATGGTAATAAAGGCAAGGAGTAAGGGGAGGGTAATATCCTTCTTGCTTCTTGCCTTTTTTTATTAAAGACCTGATATCAGGCAGGCCTCAACCGCCGTGCACGTGACGGGAAAGGCATTCAAACATGCTGTGGTTTGGTACAGCCTCGATCACTCCTGGCGTTGCGACGATCTGGCCGAGAAAAAACGACTTGAAAGGTGTTTTCGGACGTTCATCGTTTTGTCTAGAGTTTGGGGTATCCGGCAACCTGCAAAACGGCTTCAGTGCTTAAGGGTGTTTTTAAACTCTGGACAAAATGAACCATTTTGTCCAGAGTGTTTTATGGTTTCAGGGCAAAGCTGTTTTATTCCAGCAATAAATTGACAATTGCCCTTGAACTATCATACAGGATTACTGAGCGAATATTTGAAATGACCGGTGCAAAGACCAAATGATTACAGAAGCAAGAGAATCCTTTGTTAGGTGAATGAATATGAACACAGAAAAAGGTTGGTTAATAATTGAAGAATCTGTCCATAATGACACAAAAACCCTCATTTCCATCATTAGCCCTAGACGCACAGGGAGTTATGTCCAAAAGTACATGGAGCAAATGTATGTTGATAGATTTGCTTCAATTGAAGAAAAAATTGCATACAAGAAAAAGCCGGCGTCGTGGCCTTATAGAGCCAACATGCCAAACAACTACTCAGGAATTATAGATTGTGGTCATGATCCGATAATGATGGCTTACTATTGCCACAAGATCAATCTTAAAAACGGAGTTTTAAAGTACACCTTCAGAACATCAAAAGGTCAATCTACTGACCTTCGACCCATATTTGAAGAAATTACACGTATCATGGTAGTGTAAAATATTTTACCCCAAATTATGTGGATTATCATCTTGCTCAACCGCCAGATCATGGCGCTCCGGTGCGGGCTGGTAGCTGTGAAGATGATCGGCGGCTTTTTGGGCGTGTGATGCTGCGGTAAAGATTGCCCGCTTGTCTTCTTTCAATACCTTCAGCCATGACGCGACATAGGCCGAATGGTCTTCCATTGTTTCGGGCGTTATTCCAAGATCGGCGCACAAAAAGGCCGCGCCGATTTCTGCGACAAGTTCCTCCATTGCATAGCCTTCATCTCCCCAACGCTTCCGGCCTAAATCCCTGTCAAGCCGTTTCGGGTGTCTTGTCCAATGGCACATTTCATGTGCAGCCGTGGCGTAATACTGTTCTGTACTGGCAAAGTTTTGCAGTTCGGGAAGTTTCAGAAAGTCGTCATCAATGCGATAAAAAGCGCGGTTTCTGCCATGCCTTATGTCTGCCCCCGTGTTTGTGAAAAACCGTCTACGAATACCTTGAACACGCGATAAGAGAAGGACTTTTACAGGAGGCAAACCATGACGAAGGAAAATAAAAAGCCCGGCCGATTGGCAAAAGCGATGCTGAACCGCTGACCACCTACGATTTATGGGGATTATTCTACGGTTACCCGTTTCCTGAGGTTCACCAATTTACGTATGACTGGGAAACATGGGTCAAAGATCGACCAGATGAATAATCATGACAGGCAAGCTGATAATATTGGAACACTCTTCCGGATTTAAAGTTGACATCGGGGAGAAATCTGATCTAATTGAAACCGCCAGTACCGGTAAAACCGTCACGCCGTCATCAATCAATGATAATTAATTTTATGGAATATAGCCTTCTATACCGTATAATATACGCCTATCCGGCAAATGAATACATTGATGCGCTAAGCTTTCAAAAACGGGAGGATGCAAGAACGATATATCAGAGCGCCTGTCTTGAGAACAAAATAATGATTTTTGTCAAAGACATGGAAAATAAAATTCTACAATCCTATATTACGCCGATTGATTAAAGAGATAAATATGCTTTGCAATGAGCTACGGTCTGTCTTGGATCAAATTCCAGTAGGCATCACAGTAACAGATCTTGATGGCAGAATCCTCTATTTTAATGAGTACAGTGCCCAGATTGTGGACCGAAAACCAGAATACATTGGCATGGATATAAAATCCTGTCATAAAAAACCAGAAAGTATTCATAAAATTGATGTGGTTTTTTCTGAAATAAGAGATGGTAAACGGAAAAATTATTATTATGAATCAAAGAGGAAAGAAAAGGTGCTGTGTGTAACTATTTCGCCATATGAAATGAATGGCAAATTGATTGGATTTATTCAAAGTATTGTTATTAAATGATTTTGGGCGGCAAGGTTTTAGTATGAAGGCAAGGAGCAAGGGGAGGGCAGTAAAAGCCTTCTTGCTTCTTGCCTTTTTTTATGGAAATGCTATTGTTCCCATTTACAAAGAAAGATAACAACGGTATGATATTACATTTTTGTTAAAGCTACGAGTCTTTCATACAATAAGGATGAGTATTCATGCATGAAATGGGCATTGCAATGCAGGTCGTCGAAATTGCCACTGCTTCCATTCCCGAACACCTGAAAAACAGCCGGGTGCAGGGCGTCTATCTGAAGATCGGCAAACTGTCTTCCGTGGTTCCGGACAGTCTTCGGTTCTGTTTTGATATTGTTTCAAAAGACTCTGCAATTGCCGGTGCCACGCTTTATATTGAAGAGATCCCCGTGACAGCCCGATGTAAGTCCTGCGATAATCACTGGACCATTACCTGGCCTGCCTTTTCTTGTCCCAGGTGCGGCAGCGGCACAATTGAGCTGATCTCCGGCCAGGAGCTGGATATTTCATCCATCGAGCTTGAAGATGACCTATCCGGTGAGCAGGAGTCAGCGAACGCGTAGTTTTCGTAGGCGGCTGTTCCGCTGGTTCTCATGCTGGAGCTTTGGAGCCAGCGGAACAGCGCAGATTGTGGCTGATCAAAGTTTCTTCTTTGAAAAAGGAAATTTGTTATGGAAATAAAAGTTGTTCGAAAGGTTCTGGACGTGAATAACACCATGGCCGAGCAGAACCGGAAACTGTTTGCGGGCAAAAAAGTGTTTGTGCTGAATGTCATGAGTTCTCCGGGTTCCGGAAAAACCACGACGCTGGGGAAAACCATCAACCGATTGATGCCGGAAGTCCGTACCGCCGTCATTGTCGGAGATGTCAGCACGACCAATGATGCCGACCGACTGGCCACAACCGGAGCCCCGGTGGTTCAGGTCAATACCGATGCCTTTGGCGGGGACTGCCATCTGGCTGCCCATGTGATTGCCAAGGCTGCGGAAAACTTTACACTGGAGGATGTGGATCTGCTCATTGTGGAAAATGTGGGAAATCTGGTCTGTCCGGCGGAATTTGACATTGGAGAAGATGCCAAGGCCGTGGTCCTGAGCGTCACTGAGGGTGAAGACAAACCCCTTAAATACCCCTTGATGTTCAGGGTGTGCGATGCCGCCATTTTAAACAAAATTGACCTTCTCCCTTATTTGGAATATGATAAGAATGAAGCGGTTCGGAATATCCTTCAGATTCATCCGGGCATTCCGGTATTTGAAATATCCGCCCGAACCGAGGAAGGTATGGAACCCTGGGTAATCTGGCTTAAGGGAAAGGTGAAAGAAAAACTCAAAACCTGACATGGGATGACGGATGAGAATTATTGCAGGGGAACTCAAGGGCCGAAGGCTGCATCGCCTTGAGGGAAAACAGACCCGGCCCACATCAGACCGTCTGAGAGAGACGATTTTCAATATTCTGTCATACCGAACTCAGCAGGCCATTGTGCTCGATCTTTTTTCCGGAACCGGCGCGATGGCAATCGAGGCCTTGAGCCGTGGGGCGGATTCCGCAGTTCTTGTTGACGACTCTTCTCAGGCGATATCCTTGATGGCGCAGAATATCCGGGCTTTTTCTCTGGAAAAAAAAGCCCGTGTCCTGAGATGGAATATTGTTCAGAACTTGAATTTTTTGCGGCATGTTCAGCCGCTGTTTAATCTGGTTTTCATGGATCCGCCCTACAACCGGAGCATGATTGGCCCCACTCTGAATCACCTCCTGCAAAGCGCTTCCCTGGCAGTGCAGTCCTGTATCGTTGTCGAGCATTCTATTTTGGAGTCCATCCCATTCGAACATCCGGAATTTGAACTCTGTGATCAACGGACTTATGGAAAGACCATGGTATCGTTTCTATCCTTTAACCCATCCTGGCCTGAAGGCCATGATCAGTCATAGATAAAGCGGTTATTCCAGAACCTATCGCCCACAACCAATCGGAACCCATGAAACGAATCGAAGATGTCACCCTGCTGTATGAGATCAGCAAAAACCTGAACGAACATCTGGACCTGAAAAAATCCCTATACAAGGTTCTGGATACGCTGTCCATCTCCATCAACATGATTCGCGGTACCGTCACTCTGCTAAATCCCCTGACCAATGAAATCACCATTGAAGTGGCGCATGGCATCTCCCGGACAGCCGTTGAACGGGTGAAGTACAAACTCGGGGAAGGGATTACCGGAAGGGTGATTCAGACAGGTCACGCTGTCACCATTTCCAAAATCAGTGAAGAGCCGCATTTTCTGAATCGCACCGAAGCCCGGCGTGGAAAGCTGGATCAGGAGATCTCCTTTATCTGCGTTCCAATAAAAAAAGGCAGTCAGGTTATCGGCGCACTCAGCGTCGACCACCCGTACGATGAATCCTATTCGCTGAAAAACGGAGAAAAGCTGCTTTCCGTGATTGCAACCATGATTGCCCGGCATGTCATTAATCTGGAAATCATTCATCTGGAAAAAGAACAACTGCGGGAAGAAAACCGAAGGCTTCGCAGCGAGCTGGAGACCAAATACAGCTTTACCAATATTATTGGCAGCAGCAGCCGGATGCGGGAAGTGTTTCAGATGATTTCCCAGGTTTCCAAAAGCAATGCCACGGTGCTGATTCGGGGGGAGAGCGGAACCGGAAAAGAGCTGGTGGCCAGTTCGGTTCATTACAACAGCCTGAGGGCGAAAAGCCCGTTTGTTAAAGTCAATTGTGCAGCCTTTACCGGCGCGATCAAACAGAAACTGGGCAAGTTTGAAATGGCCAACAAAGGCACCATTTTTCTGGATGAAATCGGTGCGGTGGGGCTGGATGTTCAGGTCCGGCTGCTTCGAATTCTTCAGGAGAGAGAATTTGAACGGGTCGGCGGTCACCAGACCATCAAGGTGGATGTTCGGGTGATTACGGCTACCAACAAGAATCTGGAGATGGCCATTGATGAGGGAACCTTTCGTGGAGATCTATATTACCGCCTGAATGTGTTTCCCATCTATCTTCCCCCGCTTCGGGAACGTAAGACCGATATTTTACTTCTGGCAAACTATTTCCTTGAAAAATACAGCAAGGAAAACGCCAAGGATATTCGCAGGTTTTCAACACCGGCCATCGATATGCTGATGAATTATCACTGGCCCGGTAATGTCCGGGAGCTTGAAAACTGCATTGAGCGGGCTGTTCTGCTTTGCGATGCAGGGGTCATTCACAGTTATCATCTGCCGCCGACTCTTCAGACCGGAACCGAAACCGGAACACTTCCTGCCATGTCCTTGGAGGAAGCCGTTGCCAACCTTGAAAAAGAAATGATCATTGACGCGCTAAAAAATACACGGGGCAATGTTACTTTGGCAGCTCAACTGGTCAAGACAACCGTTCGCAAATTTGCCTATAAATCCCAGCAATATGGCATTGACTATCGGAATTATCGATAGTAACAATTCAAGAGTATAGGTCATGGACTGAAGCCTGAAGGAATTTCAATTATTAAAGGCTTCAGCCTTCAGCCTGTATTTTATATGAACGTCTCGTGGAAAGTTATTGGAATTTTCGCGGTCCCTTTTTAGATATGGAGATTGTTGTATGAATTCGGAAATGTTCAGAGAATATGACATTCGCGGGATTGCGGGAAAAGATATGACCGAGGCGGATGTGGTGTTGATTGGAAAAGGTATCGGAACGTTTTTGAATCAGAACAACTGCTCGCGGATTACAGTCGGAAGAGATTGCCGGATTTCCTCAGATAGCTACGTCACCTTACTCATTGAGGGGCTCATGTCTACCGGCTGCCGGGTTACCGATATCGGCATCTGTCCGACACCGGTTCTATATTTTTCCATTCACCACCTTGGGCAGGAAGGCGGCGTCATGGTTACCGCCAGCCACAATCCGGCTGACTACAACGGGTTTAAAATGTGCCTGGGATCCGGATCCATTCATGGCGAAGATATTCAGAGAATCCGGAAAATCATTGAAAACAAGGCCTTTGTGAATGCCGGCGGCGGCAGCTTTGCTGCTGTGAATGTGCTTCCGGCGTATCAGGCATTTGTGCAAGAGAACATTACCATTGAAAAAAGGCTTCGAATCGCTGTGGATGCCGGAAATGGAACGGCAGGTGTCGTGGCTGTTCCCATCATGAAAACAATGAATCTTGAAGTTCACGATATTTACTGCGAGATGGACGGCGCTTTTCCCAACCACGAAGCAGATCCGACGGTACTCAAGAATATGAAGGACCTCATTGCTCTGGTTAAGGAAAAAAAACTGGATGTGGGGATCGGCTATGATGGAGACGGGGACCGCATCGGAGTGGTGGATGAAAAAGGCGATATCGTCTATGGGGATAAACTGATGATTCTCTTCTCACGGGAAATTCTTGCCCGAAAACCCGGCGCCACCTTTATCTCCGAAGTCAAATGCTCCCAGACCCTGTATGATGATATTGAAAAAAACGGGGGGCGGCCCATCATGTGGAAAACCGGCCACTCCCTGATCAAAAAGAAAATGAAGGAAGAAGGTGCTGAACTGGCCGGGGAGATGAGCGGACACATGTTTTTTGCCGACCGTTATCTGGGGTATGATGACGCCACATACGCATCTTGCAGGCTTCCAAAACCTTTACCACGCCGGAAATTCGAGTGGAATGCCCGGATGACCGGAAATTTGCGGTGGTCAACAAAATTACGGCATATTTCAAAGACCGCTTCAATGTGATTGATATTGATGGGGTCCGGGTTCTCTTCGGCGATGGGTGGGGACTGGTTCGCGCCTCAAATACCCAGCCGGCACTTGTGCTTCGGTTTGAGGCTGTGTCCCAAGTCAGGCTTGCGGAAATTCAAGCAATGGTGGAATCTGTCCTTGCGAATATTCAAAAAACACTGATGCAGGATGCAGCGGCTTGATAAAAGATATTTGCCGTTCTGTACTTTCATTTTTGGGTCGATTATGGGATTGTGGTTCCGCTGTTGCCAGTGTATACCCACAACCTGGGCATGCTGGCAGGGCCGCTGCTGCAATAATTCAAAACTTGACAAACGGGTAAAAAGACATAATTGTGTTATTTTGCATTAAAAATCGTTTTAACAGGAAGTCATATACTACCATAATCCAAGAAGGAGAATAATTGAATGAAACGATGTAAACATGTATTAACCCTTGCGGCTGTTGCGCTGATGATACAGGCAGGGTTGGCTTTTCCGGTAATGTCCGCGGAAAAGAAAACAGAGGTGAAGCCGGCTGCGGGTAAAAAAGCGGCAAAGCCGGCAGACGAATCTTCAAAAAAAGTGGCGATCGTGAATGGAACAGCGATTGTACAGTTAGACCTGGACCGGGGAATGGAAGGGGTGATCCAGCGCAGGGCCCGCACGGGAGCGCCTATGGATGAGGCACAGTTGAAAACCATGCGATTGGATGTGTTGAACAACCTTATTAACAGGGAGCTGCTCAACCAGGAAAGCAAAAAACAAAAAATTGCCATTACCGATAATCAGGTAAATGACAAACTATCTAATATCAAGCAGCGGTTTAAGGGTGATGCCGAGTTCAAGGAAATGCTCACCAAGATGAAACTGACCGAGGCGCAGATAAAGACTCAGCTCAAGGAAGATCTGGCGATTCAGACCCTCATCGACAAGCAGATAGTTGAAAAAATCAATGTGTCGGAACAGGATGCGCAGGCCTATTATGATTCCCATCCCGAGGCATTCAAACAGCCGGAACAGCTAAGGGCCAGTCATATCCTTGTAACGGTTGACCCCAAAGCTGATCCTGCAAAGAAAGAGGAAGCTCACAAGAAAATTGAATCCGTTCAGGAAAAGCTTAAAGCTGGCGGAGACTTTGCAGTCCTGGCTAAGGAACTTTCAGACTGTCCCAGCAAAGAAAAAGGCGGTGACCTG
>JAPLJE010000476.1 GCA_026388755.1 Deltaproteobacteria bacterium
AGAGAACAGCATGGCCAGGGGCCAAGATAAAAAGGCGCTCTGTACCCCCCATAGCGATAGAATCCCCACGGTATAGGCGCCGACTCCCAAAAACGCGGCATGTCCCAGGCTGACCATGCCGCCGAATCCCAGGATCAGATCCAGGCTGAGCGCAGCCATCGCATATATCATGATACGCGTAATCAGGCGCGTGTAAAATACGTCTCCAAAGAGGGGGATTACAGCCAGGACCGCCAGCAACAAAAGAAGCGCGACACTGCGAAGATCGAAATGCCGGGAATCATCCATTTGCGGAAAACAACCCTTTAGGGCGCCAGAATAAAATTGCTGCCATCAGCAGGTAAATCACCATGGATGCCAGAGCCGGGGGCAACAGGATGCGGCCGAACGTATCGGCAACCCCGACCATAATGGACGCCAGCAACGCGCCGCGGATCGATCCGAGTCCGCCGATGACGATTACCACAAGCGCCAGAATCAGAACCGGATCCCCCATACCGGATTCTATGGAAAGGATGGGACCGGCCATCATTCCGGCCAGACCCGCCAGGGCCGAGCCGATCCCGAACAACACCGTGTACAGCAATTTGATATTGACCCCGAGGCTGCCTACCATTTCGCGGTGACTGGCTCCTGCCCGGATGAGCATGCCCAGTCGGGTTTTCATGACCAATAAATATAGCAGCAAGGCGACCAGCAGTCCTGATCCGATGATAACCAGACGATAGACCGGGTAGATCACGCCCGGCAATATGGACACATAACCGGAAAGCCCATCGGGCAGGGCCATGAAAAGCGCCTGCGGACCCCAGAGAATGCGTACGAGCTCATTGAAGCACAGAATAAACCCAAATGTGACCAGCACCTGATCCAGGTGGTCGCGATCATAAAGCCTTCGCATGGCAACCGCCTCGACGATCATCCCGATCAAAAACGTAGCCGGCAACGCCAACACGAGCGCCAGCAGAAATGAGCCGGTCCGCTGCTGCAGCGCCGCCGCCAGATATGCTCCCATCATGTACATCGAGCCATGCGCCAGGTTCAACAGATTCATGACCCCGAAAACAAGAGTCAGGCCTGATGCCATCAGGAAAAGCATGACGCCCAGTTGCACTCCGTTTAACCCCTGTACAAGCAGCAGTATCGGATCCAAATGCATACCTTTTTTACACCTTCAAACTGTTGCCTTCAGCCTGTTTACCCTACCACTTCATGGAACATTGTTCATGATAGGCGTCGGCGTGGTCTTGAAAGGCGACCCCGGTAATTTTGTTGGTCAAGATACCGTTCGAGTCCTTAACCACCTGACGGATATAAAAATCCTGTATCGGGAAGTGATTGTGATTGAATCGGAACGACCCGCGCACGGATTTGAAGTCAGCTTTCCGAAACGCCGCCCGCAGTCCATCCTTGTCATTCAGATCCCCGTTGACCTGCCGGATGGCACTGTCGATCAGAAGCGCCGTATCATAGCCCTGAGCGGCAAACAAGGACGGCAGATGGTTGTAGGCAGCCTGAAAATCCGCAACGAATTTCTTATTAACCGCGTTATCCAGGTCCGGGCTCCAGAAACTGGCGTTTATGATGCCCAAAGCGGCATCTCCCATGGCAGGAAGCACCGCCTGGTTCGTGGTAAATGCCGTGGTATAGAGGGGATATTTTTCCTTAAGCCCGGCCTGTGCATACTGTTTGATGAAATTGACCCCCATGCCGCCCGGATAGAAGACGAAAACTGCCTCCGGATTTGCAGCCCGAAGCTGCGTCAACTCGGCGGCATAATCGGGTTGATTGACTTCGGTGTAGACCTCGGCCACAATCTCTCCCTTGAAGTAGCGCTTCACCCCCTCCAGTCCATCCTTACCCGCCTGGTAATTGGGCGCCATGAGGTACAGACGTTTGATCCCCTTATCCTGAAGGTATTTGCCCATGGCCTCGTGTGTCTGATCGTTTTGCCAGGACACGGTAAACAGATTGGGCATGCATCCTGCGCCGGCAAGCGGAGAGGGTCCGGCATTGGCGCTGATCAGAAATATTCCGGCATCCGTGATGGGCTTGGCCACTGCCATCATGACATTCGAAAAGACGATACCGGTAACGAAATCAACCTTATCCTTTTCCATCATCCGGGTTGAAACCTGCACCCCAACTTCGGGTTTCATCTGATCGTCGCCGACGATCACCTCCACGGGTAGCCCGCCCAACTTGTCGCCACAATGCTTCAAGCCCAGCTTGAAGCCATCGAGGATGTCCATTCCGAGGCTGGCCCCAGGGCCGGACATGGTGGAAAGGTAGCCGATTTTCACCTTGTCAGCGGCAAAAACGGACGAAGAAACCAGCAGTATCCCTGTAACAATTAGCCCGACTATACGCTTGATCATGTCCACGACCCTTTCTCGCTAAGAGTTTATAAAAGGCGTTGATCCCCTCATTTTCCATCAACCGGATGGTCTGCGTTCCAATGACGGCAATGTCGGCTTTTCCTTTAATGAAATCGACATCCGCCCTGTCTTTTACCCCGAACCCAAGGGCCAACGGCAGGTCGGTTGCGGCCCGGCATCGCCCCAGATATCCTTCCAACTGGTCTGAAAAATCCGTGTCGATACCGGTAACACCTTTTCTGGCAACACAATAAATAAAGCCCCTGGCAAAGGATGCGATGGTCTTCATGCGTTTATCGGAAGTTGTGGGAGAAAATATAAATATAGGCGCCAGATTGTGCAGACTCATGGCCCTGAGGTAGTCTTCTCCCTCCTCATGGGGCAGATCCGGTACAATGGCGCCTTGTAGTCCTGCTTCAACCATCTTTTTGCTGAAACGATCCACCCCATATTTAAACAGGATGTTGTAATAGCTCATAAACAGGAAAGGGATATCAAAGGTCCGGGTCACTTTCTGGGCAAATTCGAAGCATTTCTGAACACTGGCTCCCCCTGAAAGAGCCTTTTGATTGGCATGAAGAATGACCGGCCCGTCTGCAATGGGCTCGGAAAAGGGGATCTGCAGTTCCATCAGATCAACGCCCGCATTGACCATGGATTCAACGATCCTGAAGGATTCCTCAAAAGACGGATATCCGATCACGATATGGGTCATGATCAGGATATCCCGCTGTCTCAACCTGTCCCGCAAGTATGATTCAAGCATGATATTGACCTGCCTTTTTGATGATGAACGCCTGCCATTTCGGGTCGTTGAATGCATCGGCAATGGTGAAGATGTCCTTATCGCCTCTTCCCGACTGGTTGATGATGATGCTGTCATCCGTGGATAAAGACGGGGCCTCTTTGAAGGCCTGGACAAACGCATGGGCGGATTCCAGAGCCGGAATTACCCCTTCCATGCGGATCGTCAGAGACAGGGCGTCCACCACTTCCCGGTCGGTAGCCGCCTCGAATCGCACCCGGCCCGTTTCCTTAAGATGCGCCAGGATGGGCGAAACCCCCACGTAATCGAGCCCTGCGGCAACACTGTGGGTTTCTTTCATCTGACCATCAGCATCCTGAAGAAAATAGGTTTTATACCCCTGAGCAACCCCGATACTGGCATCCTTCGAGCAAAGCCGGGAGGCGTGCTGACCCGTATCCAGTCCCTTTCCACCAGCCTCAACTCCCACTAGCGCCACCGGATCATCCATAAAGCCGCTGAAAATCCCCAGGGCGTTGGAGCCGCCGCCCACACAGGCATAAACGCGGACCGGGAGTTTTTCCTCTCGCCGAAGGATCTGTGCGCGGGCTTCCGTTCCGATGATGGACTGGAAATAGGAAACCATCTCCGGAAAGGGATGCGGGCCGCATGCGGTTCCCAGCACGTAGTGGGTGGTATCCATGTTTGCAACCCAGTCTCGGAAGGCCTCGTTGATGGCATCTTTTAAAGTCCTGGACCCTTCTGTCACGGGAATCACTTCGGCGCCCAACCGTTCCATCCAGAAAACATTCGGCCGCTGTCTTTCGACATCCACCTCACCCATGTAAATGGTGCACGCAAATCCGAATTTGGCGGCCATGGTGGCGGTTGCCACTCCATGCTGACCCGCACCGGTCTCTGCGATGACCCGGGTTTTTCCCATGCGTTTCACCAGAAGCCCCTGCCCCATGACATTGTTGGCTTTGTGCGCCCCGGTGTGGTTCAGATCCTCCCGTTTGATGTAGATGCGGGCGCCGCCAAAATGCCGGGTAAGATTCCCGGCAAACGTCAGAGGGGTGGGCCTGCAGGAATAGGTTGACATCAAGTCCACATATTCCTGCCAGAAAACCGGGTCGGTTTTTGCTTTTTGAAACGTCTCCACGAGTTCCTCGAAGGTGGCAACGAGAATTTCCGGGAGATAGGCGCCGCCGAATCCATCGTAATGGCCCCTTTCAATCATCAGTCATTCCTCCAATGGTTTGAGAAAAAACAAATTGATCTGTTCGGCAGTAAAGCTCTGAATAGATCACATTTTCAGCTTGCGGAAAGTGGAGAAACCGCTTGACAAGCAGAATGGGTGTGGTCGACGAGACGGCCAGGTCAACTGCTTTGCTTCCTTCAACATATCCGATTCTGAAGGTCTGCCTGCCGCTGACCGGCCGCATGAAATACCGTTCATCCACAATCCGGGAAAGAGACTGGCCTTCCAGGTCAATGGCATCGATTCCCGTAAAAATACCCGCATGAAGATAAATATCTTCAATCAGGACAGGCGACGTTTCCACCCGGGTAAGCCTGGAAAGAAAGTAGGCGCTCTGGCCGGAGAAAGGATTCTCCGGGTCGGATCCGATTGCCCTCAGCCGGGTTTTTTGCAGGATGTGCAAGATCACCGATGTGCCTTCCCTGTGAAAAGCCGATGTTGTCCCTGCCAGCGAAAACAAGTTGATTTCTTTTTGCCGGGTCAAGACGTAGGTGCCAGAGCCGCGCTTTCGAACCAGAATCCGCTTTCGAACCAGCAGGTCTATCGCCTGCCTCACCGTCGGCCGACCTATCCCATAGGCCGCAGCCAGTGAATGTTCGGAAGGAATCCGGGTATCAGGCGGATAGTCTCCGGCACGTATACCGGCAAGAAGAATATCCGCCAACTGATGATACAGGGGCATGGGGGATTGGGAATTCAGCATCATGAAGCTCTTTCATCATGACTACACACATTGTTTTTGAACTCATTATCAACAGAATTGGTAAAGTTGTCAAGACAAATAATCACCGAAATGAATAACACGCAGATGATATGCGCGAAGTTGACAGAATTGAAAAAACTAACTATAGATAATCTCAGGCGATAGATATCGTGCAATACAATAAAGGTAAATGTTCCGGCAGGTAAAACGAGGTGCCGCTTTGATAGACCGTGATAACAGGACGTTTATATGCAGTGTCGTTTATTACGACATCGCTGATTACTCGACAAAATCCGTCGAGGGGCAGATCAGGCTTAAAGAGAAGCTCAATCAGTTTACGACCGAAGCAATCAAGAACGTTGCCGTCAATGACCGGATCATTCTCGACACCGGTGATGGAGCGGCCATTTGTTTTTTGGGAGATCCGGAAGATGCCCTTTTTGTCGCGATGAGCCTTCGCGACGCCGTACTAAACGCCACTGATCAATTCACCGATGATCCCTTGCTGGTTAGATTCGGCATCAATCTGGGGCCCGTTAAGGTGGTCAATGATATCAATGATCGAGAAAACATCATTGGTGACGGCATCAATGTCGGCCAGCGCATCATGAGTTTTGCAGATCCCGGACAGATACTGGTTTCGCGTTCTTATTATGAAGTTGTCTCCTGCCTGACCCAGGAATATGCCAAACTGTTCCATTATCTGGGAACACGCGCCGATAAACATGTCCGCCAGCACGAAGTATATGCGATATTACGGCCTTCCGAACAAGCAGAAGCCGAATCCTCGG
>JAPLJE010000756.1 GCA_026388755.1 Deltaproteobacteria bacterium
GAGGCTATCTGATGTTTTCAGACAAACAGAATGTTTCCGCGGACATCATCGGCCTTCTCGGGCTGCTGCGATCATTGAAGGACATGAAACCCACACGCGGACCGCGGATGTGACCATCGATCTGACCAAGGTTCCGGGTCTGGACAAGGCCATTCTGGGTTCCCTGACCGAATCCGTCATCAAGATCCCCCTGACCCAGGCCGTGATTTACGGCTGGTACGACAATGAAATGGGCAGTTATGTCAACATGCTCGGAGACCGGACCATAACCATTGCCGAACTGTTTGCATGAAAAGACATCAGAATCCAGAAGATCAAGGAAAAATGCAAAATGAAATGGACGGCCGAGGCTGAAGGTGCCATCAAGAAAATTCCTTTTTTTGTCCGCAAGCGGGTCCGGTCCCGGGTGGAAAAAGAGGCGGAAGGGGAGGGGAAATCCCTGATCACGATTGTCGAGGTCAAGGCAACGCAGGCCCGGTTTCTATCCAAAATGGAAACCGATATCAAAGGATATCAGATCGAGACCTGTTTTGGCGCCGGTGGATGCCCCAACCGGGCCAATGCCTGCGACGAACTGATGCAGAAGCTGGAAACCCTTCTATCCGAAGAAAACCTTCTGGATTTTCTAAAAAAAGAAGTCAAGGGGCCGCTCAAATATCACCACGAATTTCGGACGGCATCATCGGGGCCTGCGTTCCGGAAATCACTCAAAACTCCTGCTCGCAGTGCGAAGCCTGCGTGGAAGCGTGCCGGGAGCAGGCCATCTCCCTGGAAACCGAGTTGCCGGTTATTCAAATTGACCGCTGCCTGTACTGCGGCCAATGCATTCAGGTCTGTCCCACAGGGACCCTTGGAGCCGGCACCCGGGGATATCGCGTGCTGCTCGGGGGAAAGCTGGGCAGGCATCCCAGGCTGGCCCGCGAACTTTCCGGCGTTTTCAGCGAAGACTCCGTTTTATCCATTGTAAAGGACTGCATTTCGTTTTATCGCCGGCACAGCAAAGGCGGCGAGCGTTTTGCCGAAATCTTCACTGACAAGGTTTTTGAAGAAACAGCTGCAACTTGCAGGCTCATAGAGGGTGTAGGCGATGGATGCAAAAAAGCATGACGCACCGCAGTTGAAAACTGATATAGGCCTCATCAGCGCGCTGTCAATCGTGGTGGGCATGGTCCTCGGCGCCGGGGCATTCATGAAACCGGCTGCGGTAATGGCCGCATCCTATGATTCCACATGGGCACTTGCCGCCTGGGTCGTCGGTGCCTTTTTCAGCATAGCCGGCGGCCTGACACTGTGCGAGTTGGGCGTCCTGTTTCCGCGCACGGGCGGTGTCTATGTCTTTCTCGAAGAAACTTACGGTCCCAAGGTGGCCTATCTGTATGGATGGATGCTGACCTTCATTTATGGGCCCTCGGTAATTGGTGCACTGTCTGGCTATTTCAGTGCAGTCTTCTGCCTGCTCTTCGGCATTCCGGATCACTATATCGCCGTCGTCGGGCTTGCGGCTATCGCCTTTGTCGTTTTCGTGAATAGTGTCGGCGTCAAGCAGGCAGGATACCTGCAGATCGCGGCTACGTTCTGTAAGCTTATTCCCCTTCTCTTTCTGATTGTTTTCGGCCTGTGGAAAGGCAACGGTCATGTTCTGAACATCGCAACCCACACCCCTATGGTGGCTTCATTTTCACTGGCCGTCATAGCCACGCTTTTTGCCTACGACGGTTGGGCACAGGTGGCATCTGTAGCCGGTGAAATGAAAAATCCAGGCAAGATTCTTCCCCAGGCCATCATCGGGGGGCTCATTTTTCTATCCGCCGTTTACATCGCCATCAACATCGCCATCATCAAGGTTCTTTCTCCGGCCCAAATGGTTGCTCTGGGTCATGATGCGTCTTCCATCGCCGCGCAGAAACTTTTCGGGCTCTATGGCGGCAATCTTGTTTCGGTCGGCATCATGATCT
>JAPLJE010000076.1 GCA_026388755.1 Deltaproteobacteria bacterium
CCCGTCAGCCCGAACAGGTGCGTGCGTTTCGCGACACCTGGAAGTTGGGCATCCATTCCTATCTGGCCTATCTGAGGGATCGTTTGACAGTGGCCAGGGATCTGTTGACCGAGACCGGCACCGTTTTTGTCCAGATCGGGGATGAGAATGTGCATCTGGTGCGGTGTATTATGGATGAAGTGTTTGGCAGTGAGAACTTTGTGGCACTCATTAATTATAGATCAATGATGCCGCTGGCCTCTGGCCAGATTGAGTCAGTTTATGACTATGTTGTTTGGTATGCGAAACAGAAAGAGCATCTCAAATATCGAAATATCTGGATGCCAAAATCTGTAGGTGGTAGTTCAGAGTTCGTCTTGGCTGACACTCCTGACGGAAGCTATCGCCGATTAAACAGAGATGAAGTTAGCAATATTCAAAAAACACTTGCGGGGAAACATTCAAGCCTGTTCAAGGAAAAAGTTGTCGCACAACATCTGAGGGTGTCAAACGGCTGATTGCAGCGAATCGCATTTTCAAACTGGGTGACAAACTATATTACAAACTGTATCATAGTGATTTTGGCTTCACTTCTCTCGAAAACTCTTGGTCAGACACGATTGCATTCGAGGAAAAGTCCTACGTTGTGCAAACCACTACTACGATTGTGAAACGCTGCATTCTGATGACCACTGACCCCGGCGATCTCGTCCTCGACCCCACCTGTGGGAGCGGCACCACGGCTTATGTCGCGGAGCAGTGGGGCCGGCGCTGGATTACCTGCGACACCAGTCGCGTCGCCCTGGCACTGGCGCGCACCCGCCTGATGGCCGCCAAATATCCCTACTATCTGCTGGCAGACTCAACCGAAGGTATCAAGAAAGAAACGGAGCTGACCGGCAAAAGACCGCCCGAATACCAGACGGAAAACGACATCCGGAAAGGCTTTGTTTACAAGCGGGTGCCACATGTTACGCTTAAATCCATTGCAAACAACCCAGATATCCGGGAAGTCATGACCCGCAAGCAGATCGACGCCGCCATCGCCCGCCATGCCGACACCGAAACGCAGTACGACCATCCTTACGAAGACAACAAGCGGGTACGGGTCTGCGGGCCGTTCTCTGTGGAAAGCCTGTCGCCGCACAGAGTGAATTGTGATCAATTGCCAGTGGCCATTGAACAGGGTGCAGAGGTCAGTGAACAGAAAAAGGGCCAATCCAGACAAACCACTGACAACTATTCCGAATTTGTCTCCATGATTCTGGACAACATCAAGAAAGCGGGCGTACAGAACACCAAAAAAAGCGAGCGGCTGACATTTGACACCCTGGATGTGTTTCCAGGGCAATGGATTCATGCCGCAGGCACATACACGGAGAAAGTGGCCGGGGATCAGTTGCAGGCGGTCAGTGAGCAGGGGGCAGGGGAGGGTGGGCGCAAAACTGGCCACTATTCACTTGCCACTGACCATTCCCAACCGGCCACGGTACGCCGCGTGGCCGTTTCCATCGGCCCGGAGAATGGCACTGTCGGCCCGCAACAGGTGAAGGAAGCGGCCAAGGAAGCGGTGCAGGGCGTGGGTTTCGATATGCTCGTTGTCTGCGGATTCGCCTTTGACCCGCACGTTGCCGAAGAGGTGAAACGCTACGGCAAGCTGACCGTGCTGCCCACCCGAATGAACCCGGATCTGTACATGGGCGATAAAAAAAAAAAAAAAACCGGGGCAGGCAATCTCTTTATGGTCTTTGGCGAGCCGGATGTGGAAATACAAAGCATCCAATCCGTGAACAATCAATCCGTGAATCAAATCGTTATAGAGATCAAGGGCGTGGATGTTTACGATCCGACTACCGGGCAGATTCGCAGCGCCTCCACCGACGACATTGCTTGCTGGTTCATCGACACCGACTATAACGGCGAGAGCTTTTTCGTGCGTCACGCTTACTTCACCGGGGCTGATGAACCCTACGACAAGCTCAAACGGGCACTGCGGGCCGATATCGACGAAGCTGCCTGGAGAAGTCTCTATCGAACGATCAGCCGCCCGTTCGATAAACCCGGGACCGGCAAGATCGCTGTAAAGGTCATCAATCACTACGGCGACGAGGTGCTGAAGGTATTTGAAATGTAAAAATTGCTGTTTTATATTGGACGGGGGAAATAAGGGACCCTTTAATTATTTATATTTGAAATCTGTAAAGTTCCTGACACGAATCTGCCATGTCAAGACAAGTCAAATTGGATTGTCATCGAGTGCTGCATCAAATTGTTTTTCAAAAGCTGGAGACAACGCAATTCTTTTCTGAATTCCAACCGTATGAGAAAATTTAAAAATGATAAGTCTTCGGCAAATGCTGTTTAACTCTGTGTCCGTTTTTATTTGACCACATCACCGAGATTATACCGAGACCCTGGTGAAGCGAGATGCACGACATCTTGCCCGCATCAGCACGCTGGAAACATTGTCCCGCCTGCTCTTGCTGGCTGCCGGTCAAACATCGCGGCTTCTCAAAGTTGCCGAACTGTCTTCACTTTTTCAGTTAAGCCGCTCTGCCATTCTGCGATAAGGACGGTCTTGAGTCACGTTATTTTTTGCAGGTGGAAAGCCCGATAACAGAATAAAGCGGGCAAAAACCTACGAAACTGGTAATGATAAATATGATTGCAAAAATACCTAGCACAGTGGCAGTCAACCCTGAAAGATTGCCATTGAAGTACAAAACAGCGATCACAACAGCAATCACGATACGTATGGCACGGTCCAGCGTTCCCATGTTCTTTTCAAATTTCATTGAATTATCTCCTTCATGTTTGATTAATGGGTGAGGGCTTGAATGATCAGGGCCAACCCGGTGGCTATCCCGATACAGATCAAGCAGACTATAACCAATTTAAGCAGTTTGCTTTTCGTGTCAACCTTAAGTTTTTCACGATTT
Source organism: Deltaproteobacteria bacterium (assembly GCA_026388755.1). Classification (GTDB taxonomy): domain Bacteria; phylum Desulfobacterota; class Desulfobacteria; order Desulfobacterales; family Desulfatirhabdiaceae; genus RAAP-1. The sequence goes on from JAPLJE010000076.1 coordinate 2,919, forward strand.
TCCGAGCTCAGCCACGTGCCGTTCGTAGATATCGTAATTTGCCCTGAGAATTTCCGGAATCGGCAGTTCATAGGGGCAGCGTTCGATGCAAGTGTTGCAATCCTCGCATGACTTCACACTTTCCATCGCCTCCCGCAAAAATTCGGTCGCGACAACGGGCGACATCCTGGATGCTACGATCCTGTAACCCATGGCCGGTGTGATCATGACGCCGTTCGGACACGGCTGACAGTATTCACAGCGGCGGCAAAACTGTTTGCCAAGCTCCGAACGGTATTTTTCCATGAGTTGTTCATCGCTTGCCGTCAGCCGGTTCGGACTTTCATAAAAAGAGACGACCTGATCCACCGCATCGACGGAATCAAAGCCGGGAATGGGAATCACATCCGGATACTGACGCAGATACTTGAAGGCGATATCAGCATTGTCAATCATTCCACCGGCGAACGGTTTCATCGCCAGAATCCCCAGATCCATTTAACGCGCTGTTTTGTGCAGATCCTCTCTTGCGGCATCCTCGATAAAATTGAATGGAAACTGAATGCTGCTGAACAGACCGGTTTTGACCAGTTTCACAGCCATCGGCAGACTGTGGGAAGTAACGCCGACAAATCTTATCTTGCCTTCGTCCCGGGCCTTGAACACCGCCTCCAGCACCCCACCCGGCGCCGCAACCTCATTCCAGTCCATTTCCTGGGCGATTTGATGCAACTGGTATAAATCGATATAATCCGTCTTCAGCATGCGCAAACTGTTTTCCAGGTCCAGTATGGCGCTTTGGGCGTCACGTTTGAGCGTTTTGGTTGCGATAACGACTTTTTCCCGGATGCCGCCCTCAAAGGCACACCCCATTTTCTCTTCACTATCCCGGTAAGCATTGGCAGTATCATAAAAGATGATTCCCCGGTCATAGCCGCGTCGAAGCACTTTCACCGCCGCGTCCCGGCTGAGACGGATGATGGGAATGCCGCCAAAACCCAGTTCAGAAATTGTCAAATCCGTTTTTCCAAAACGTACATTGCGCATATATTCCCCCTGAAAGATTTTCGTTGTTATCCCCAATGGTTTCCCGGAATGAACCGGTGCCGGCTGTTTCAAGCTCAAGCGGGTGACCTGTTTTTATGATGCAGTATAGCAAAGAGCAGGTGATTGTCAAATCAGGGCAAATAAACGCTCTTTATATATTTATAGTCAGCAAAAATTCTGATAAGAATCAGCTATGCCAAGGATGGATGTTTGTATTGAGTAGAAGGGGAAATTGAATGAAAAAATTACGATTGTTATCAGTTTCAATTGTCGTCATTTTCATGATGGCCGGGTGTGGCGGTTTATGTGCTTATAAACCGAGTCATGTCGAAAATTCATTGGTTGTTCTTCATACAAATGACCACCATGGTCATCCGCTGGCATTTATCGATAATGCCTGTCCGGAACAGGGAGGACTTCCTGCTCGTGCCACTCTGGTAAATGATGTCAGAGGTGAATTTCAGAATGTCCTGGTTCTTGATGCAGGCGATTTGAATACGGGAAGACCTGAATCCAATTTTTTTAAAGCAAAACCGGATATCCAGGGATACAACTATATTCAATACGATGCCATGGCCATTGGAAATCATGAGTTTGATCTGAACATGACGGGTATGCAAGAGCAGATTAAAGCCTCGGAATTTCCATGGTTATGCGCCAATGCAAAAAAGAACGGTCAGTATCTTGATAATATTAAACCTTATATCATTAAAGATTATAAAGGATTCAGAGTCGCCGTGCTTGGACTTGTTTCAGCCCAAACAGCCATTACCGGGAATCCGGAAAATATTATGGGAATCACTTTTGAAGATGAAGTTAAAGTTGCCCTGGAACTGGTTCCTGAATTGAAGAAAAAAGCAGATATCGTTATAGCGCTCGTTCATATGGGAATTTTTGAAGATGGGTCCCTGGGTTCGAAAAGACTGGCTGCTAAAGTACCGGGAATTGCCCTTGTGATCGATGGTCATACCCATACCGAGATAGAAAAACCAATTATGATCAAAAATGAAATTACGGGTAAAGAGGTTGGGATTGTTCAGGCAAAATACTGGGGTCTATACATGGGTAAGGCGTTGATCCGATTTTCGAACGGCGAGGTGACGGACCTTGAATGGACTCCGATTCCCGTTAATGTTAAAACAAGAGAGAAAAAAGAGGGTAAAGATGTTTTTCATTTTGTCGGCAAGGAAATTAAAGAGGATCCCGTGCTGCTTGCCGCCCTGAAACCGTATCAAGAAGAGGTCGAAAAGGCATTAAGCGAGGTGATCGGGTCGGCTGACGAACCTTTTTTATATGATATGAGCAGAGAGCAGGAAACAGCATTGGGTGACATTATTGCGGATTCACAGCTATGGTACATGAAAAAAATGGGATTTGACATTGCTTTTGCTTTTCAGAATGGCGGCGGTATCCGTGCGACATTAGGTGCCGGTGAAATTAAAAAGAAAGCAATACATGAAGTTCTTCCTTTTGATAACTCCATCTGCGTGGTTTCGCTGAAAGGCTCCGATGTGATCTCCCTTTTCAACAAGGCGTCCGGGAATGTTGGTAAAGGCGCAATGCCTCAGGTTTCCGAAGGTGTGACCTTTACGATTTATAAAGCATCCGGGTCCGTGGATAATCTGCTGATTGGCCGGCAACCGGTTGACCCGCTAAAAACATATAAAATTGCCCTGAGTTCATACCTTGCGGCGGGTGGTGACGGATATGACATATTTAAAAAGCATGTGGAATTCTATGATTCATCAATGATGCAACGAGACGTATTTATGGAATATGTGATCAGTCTGGGCGGGAAGATTGCTCCAAAAACTTATAACAGAATCACAATTAAATAAATGAGGGTTATGACCTAGGGGTCAACCGTCTGCAAATATCCTTACCGATCCTTCGTCCCGTTTGGGAAGCCGGTGCAACTGGTAGGCAAACCGGTTCACCCGGCGGATATCCAGCGGGGTGCCGTCATCATAGAAAAAGAAAAACGGAATATCCTTATGATGCCGCAAGAGGCTTTCTTCGATCAATGAATTGTCGCATCCCCAGCAGCTTGTCATCAGCACGCCGTCGTAGGACTGCTTTTCCCAGTGATTTAAAACGCTGCCCACGGCATAGCCTGAACCGCCGAGGGTTTGGGGGGCGATAATACCGGCCGATCGATTCAAAACGGTTTTCAAGTCGGGCGTCGGCAGCCACGGATGACGCCTGGCGGCCAGTTT